>JAILOQ010000100.1 GCA_024690725.1 Lachnospiraceae bacterium | reverse complement strand
CCACTTCATCGTATGCTTTTGTGGTCGCGGAATTATCCAAATATACTTCCATGAATCGCCTCACCTGATCCGTTATGATTTTTCTTCCTGTTCCAAAAGGTAGCCCAAGATCGATAACATCGTCATCCCGGCCGTCTCCGTCCGCAAGATCCGTTTTCCCAGTGTAATGGTCCGAAATCCGTTCTCTACAGCCATCTCTACTTCTTCTGTCTCAAAGCCGCCTTCCGGCCCGACAAAGAACGCAATGCTCTCACCGGGCGTTATCGCTTCCAAGATCTTTCTGGTCTCACCCATGCCCTTTGCAAGTTCATACGGCAACAAGCGTATATCCGCTTGCTTTTCAGCATAGTTTAAAGCCTCGCGGTAACTCATAACGGAAGTGACCTTCGGAATGATGCCGCGCTTACTCTGCTTAGCCGCCGCTTCCGCGATCGCCTGCCAGCGTTCCTGTTTCTTCTTTGCCTTCTTCTCATCCAGCTTTACGACGCATCGCTCCATGGCAACGGGGACCACTTCGTATGCCCCCAGCTCCACGGCCTTCTGAATGATGAGTTCCATCTTATCCGCCTTGGGAAGACCTTGAAAAAGATAGATCCTGGACGGCAATTCTGCCCCGTCTTCTTTTACAAAGCGCACCTTGCAGATCACGGCATCCTCTTTGAATTCCGTGATCCCCACGTGATATTCCTTCCCGTCCGCACCGTTACTCAGAGCGATCTCATCGCCCACCTTCATCCGCAGGACATTCTTTATGTGATTGACATCCGAGCCCGTGATCACAGCATCCAAGCCGCGGATCGCGTCCTCATTTACAAAAAATTGATACATAGCCACCTCTCCAACCTACTTTACCCGATTTTTTCAAATCTATCAATTCCCGTACAAAGAAATAAGTGCAAAATATTGATGCGTTTAGTATAATAATAAGGAACTTTTTGTTTTTCCAGAGGAATACATCATGACAAGCATCCTGAAACATCGCAGATTATTAAAAGCAATCAATTGGCTGTTGCTCTTTTCCTTTGCCATAACCGCACTCGCCGTCGGCTTAGCCTTAAAGGATGACTGGGTGAAACCGAAATCCGACTACACCAAAAGTCTCAATGTGGGTTGGACGAGGATCAATCCGGACGGAACGGAAGAACCTGTTTCCGGACAGTTCAGTATCGGCACGACCGATCCCGTAACCTTTTATCGCAGACTGCCGTATGACATCAGTGAAGAAAACATTTTACGTATCAAATGTCCCTATACCAACGTAACCGCTACCATCGACGGACAACAGGTATATCATGCGGGCCCCGCTACACTCGGCCATATCACAACTACGATCGGAAATGTTTTTGCCCTGATCCCGTTAAAATCGGACGATGCGGGCAAACTCATCTATATCACCGTAGAACCGCGCCATTATCGCTATGAAGTGCTGATCAAGGACGCAGCGATCACCACCATGTCAACGTATGCATTGGCACGCATAGAAGAATGCGTTCCATACTTTATTCTGTGCATCGTTCAATTGATCATTTCCCTGGTTTCTTTTGTGCTCTTTGCCGTTTTTAAACTCTCCGGGGATCATCATCGAAAAAACGATGCCAATGCCTTTTTACATCTTGCCGTTTTCGGCATCTGCGCGATCGGCTGGATCTTATCGGATTATCACATCGGCGGTATGCTTTCCGGAAATATGGTATTTTCCGGCATGATCAATTATGTCTGTTTCATGCTCTGCCCTGTTCTGTTTTCCGGGATCCTCCTGTATGTCTTCGAAAAGAAACTGTTTTTCAAAGGCCTCTTCATCATATCCGAATGCAACTTTCTCATTCAGATGACCTTGTTCTTTGCAGGCATTATCGATCTGTCGGACGGCCTGCCTTATTCGCAATTTCTCACGGTTTTTTTGGTCTTTGCAATGGTCTATTTCAGTCTTATGAACATTCGTCATTTCGCAAAAACGAATCTGCTTTTGCTGGGGTTGCCCACGATCTGCTTTTTCATCTTTGCGGTCGCAGCTGCCGTTTCTTATCTCATAAACGGAGAATGGATGTTGTACGTGGCACTGGCCCTTACATTTTATGCGTTTACCGTGATCGCATATCTTTTGATCAATCTGTGGCACGCACTGATGAAGAACATTAAATTGGAAGACATCGAACGCATCGCTTATCTGGATAACCTGACACAGATGGAGAACCGACGTGCGTATGATGAGTATGTTACGTTCTTAAACAAGCGGTTTCGGGACGGTGACGGAGACGATAAGCTCCTTGCCATCATCATCGATATCAACGGGTTAAAGAAGACCAATGACATTTACGGTCACCCTGCGGGAGATGAACTGATCACCGGTTCCGCCGCGAGCATCAAAAAGGCATTTTCCGCATACGGACGATGCTTCCGCATCGGTGGTGATGAATTCGCCGTGATCGCTTCCATGGATAATGAAACTTACGTTCAACATGTAAAAATGATGGAAGACGATCTTGCCGCCTTTCGCGGAGACTACGTGGAAGGCATCTCGGTCTCCGTCGGAAAAGCTGCCCGTGCGGAATACCCGACACACCTGGCCCATCAGCTCTTAAACACGGCAGATAAGCATATGTACGAAAACAAGCAGCACTACTATGCAAGTCTCTTAACCATAGAAGATGACGGCGCGGCCGAAACGGATTCCAAGAGTTCCAGACGCATCCGTTACTCCGACAAGTTTGTCCTGTCCAAGTATACCATGCCCATCATCCGGCAGATGGCGGAAGTCATCCCCGGCGGATTCTTTATCTATCGGGAAGATGAAACGAGAGAGTTGTTATATCACAACCGAAGGGTATTGGATATCTACGGTTGTAAAGACTCCGGAGAATTTAGGGAACTGACGGGCTATACCTTCGAAGGAATGGTCTACCACGAAGATTTCGTTACGATTCAGAATTCCATCGATACACAGATCGATTCGGAAGACGGCGACGGCATGGATCATGTGATCTACCGCATTACCAGAAAAGACGGACAGATCCGTTGGGTGGACGACTACGGACACTTCAGCCACTCCGAAGATTACGGTGATATCTACTATGTCTTCATCAGTGATATCACGGATCAGATGGAAGCCAAGCATATACATAATGCCGTGGATGCCAATCATTTGAATTAGAAAAAGAACCGATAAAACAAAGCGACGGATCAAACCGTCGCTTTTTTATTCCAGACAAGATACCCGATCACAACAATGACCGCACATGCGATCCAGGTGAACGGTTCACAAAAGATGATGGCCGTATATCCGAACGGCGCCACGAAAAAGCGCACCGTAAGGGCCTTCATGATCATTTCCATGATACTGGCCACGATTGTGATCAGCTTCATTCCGACGCCCTGCAAAAAGTTCCGGAGCACCAGAAGGACCAAAAGAACATAATAAAACAGGATATCCGTGCGCAGATAACGCTTTGCCATCGCGATGATGTCGGCATTTTCCGTACCGGACACCAGCCGGATCATCGGCTCACCGAGGACGTAGATAAAGACGATCTCGATGGTCGCGACCACCGCACACAGTCCGAGCGCGATCGTAAGTCCCGCACGGACACGGTCCATTTTCCCGGCACCGTAGTTCTGACTCGTAAACGTTGTGACCGTGGAACAGATACAGGAAAAGATCGTCATGCACAATTCGGAGATCTTTCGTGCCGTTACGTGCGCCGCTACCGTCATATCTCCCAATCCGTTGATCCCGCCCTGCAAGATCACCGTTCCAACGTTTACCACGGCATACATCATGGCGAGCGCAAGGCCCGAGAGAAACAGATTCTTGATCAGTCCCGCCTGCGGCCTGTGTTCCTTCTTTGTCCCGAAGACCAGTAAGCTCCTGTCAAAAAGAAGGATGTATCCGAGACACAGAAGAACGGAAATGAACTGTGCCACCACCGTAGCCCACGCAGCACCTTTGACGCCGAGACCGAGGGAGCCGATAAACACATAATCGAGCACAACGTTTAACACGGTTCCGACGACCAAGAACAAAAAGGGCATCAGACTGTTCCCGAGCGCCCGCATGATCGACGAAAACATGTTATAAAGCATCGTTACGACAATGCCGGCCAGAACGATCAGGATATATTCCCGTGCCTGTGCATATACGTTTTCGCTTACGTGGATCGCCTGCATAAAGAACGGCAACGTCGCGATCGAAACGACCGTCAAAAAGACGGCGACGGCTGCCGATAACCAATACGTTCCCACCATGGT
>JAILOQ010000072.1 GCA_024690725.1 Lachnospiraceae bacterium | reverse complement strand
ATATAATGTATCCACGTAATCTCCGTCGGATAATTTCTTTGCCTCAAACTCAGCAGAACCGATCACACCGCGGATCAGATCCGCAACCGTCTTTCCTTCATCCTCGATCTGCTTGGTCCAATATTTCAAGCCATCCTCATCCGCATCGCGGCCCAATGCATTTTGGAATACCCCATTGATGATCTCTGCCGTTGCCGGGGAAGTTACCTCATCACTTGAAGCATTGTCGTTTGATGATGCATCGGACGTATCACCTGCTGATGAGTCATCTCCGCTGCTGCTGTCTCCACTGTCTCCGCTGCTGCTGTCTCCACTGTCTCCACTGCTGCTGTCTCCACTGTCTCCACTGCTACTGTCTCCACTGTCTCCGCTGTCTCCACCGCTCTGCGTAGCCGCACCGGTGAAGGTAACCGCCTGGAGATTTACGCGGGGCGCAGGATCGGATGTCGTTCCGCTCGCGAGTGTTAAATACTGATCGCAAACGTCATACCAAGTCGATGTTGTGAGTGTCGATCCCTCTTTACACTGAAGTGTAATATTCGGGCACGGATTCGCCTGAAACGCTTCGATGGCAATCGCATTGATCGTATTGGTCCCTTCAAAAATATAGGTATAACCCTCAGAAGCTGAAAAGATATGTAATTCGCTCGATGACACAAGACCTTTGAATGTGATCGTCTTGTTCACCGTATCGGCCGTGATCGATTCGTATGTACCGGTCCCTTCATACGCCAGACTCCAAAAACAGCTGGTTGTACCCCAAGGGTCTACAAATTCCGTGATCGTCCCGTTCGGTGTCATACCGGCAAACATACCAGACCCGGGAGCGGGAGACAAAGTTCCCTCCGGCATAAGTACCGCCTCGGTCTCAACAACTTCCGACTCCAACACCGTTTCTGCTTCTGCCGGAACCTCTTCTTCCGCTACAGGTTCGTTTGCCTCCGGAACCTCTTCGGCTGCCACCGGCACTGCGCCGATGCTGCTTGCGATAAGTGCCGCAAGCACGATTCCCAAACATTTCTTCATAGTTTTTCTTTTCATTCGTTTCCTTCCTTTCTGCACATAGTAAAAGCAGTCCTTTTGATTCCCTCTTCCCGGCTCCGTATCCCCCTCGTTATTTAACCACGTACGGAGTTTTTGGAACTGCATCCTTCCGGAAAGAGGAAGTCCCACCAAAGCAAACGTAGCATATCCCATGAAAAAATATCAGTTTACAAAAGTGTAAACCATCAAAAAAAGCCCTGTTTTAGGGCTTTTTCAGAGAAAAATTAATTGGGCGCAAATTTTGCGACACAATCGTCACAATCCATATTCATCCATGTCGTTTCACGCGTCACTTCTACAGTTCTTTCCACTTCTCCCGATCCGGCTCTCCGGTCTTTTCCGAAATGGAATTTAAGTACCGATACATCATCGTCCTCGAAATTCCCAATTCATCCGCCATCGCACTGACGGACTGTCCGGACATGCGAAGCACAACGGAAAATACATCCGTCTCTCGTGGCGTTAAGCCGTAATCCGCACGGATCCTTAAAAGCTTCTTTTCCCCCTCGTCGGTCACGTCCCACTCCGACATTGCTTCTTCGAATCTTCGACGGTATCTGTTCATCATCAAAAGCATCACCGATATCGTGACGATCAGGGTAAGGACCGTTCCCATAATATAGGCAAGATTATGATCCTCCGGCGGCAGGCTTAAGAAAAACGTCCCAAAGATCGGATCCAGGATCATGATGATCCGTGAAAACCCGGCCCACAACTCCGGTTCCCTGGTCTTTGGCGCAAGCGCAAAGAACCGCAAGATGATCCAAGCGACCAAATAGTTTTGCAAGAACACGGACAAGGCAATAAACGCAAAGGATACTCCCAGATTGTTAGGGATCCATATGAGCATCAGCATGGAAGAAAGCAGCATGATCTCCGATACGGTCCGCTTCTTCTTATCGTGAAAGAACCCTACCAAAAGATAGGCCGGAATGGCAAATAACCGCGATGCCTTCACATCTTCGGCGATCGCTGCGTAATTTTGCAACTGGATCGCATCGGATTTGGCCAATACCAAAACGATCGCGATCGAAACGACCACCAGGCCCCATAGATCATTGCGGTTTTCCTTTTGGATCTTTTCATCTCTCTCATATGGGAGCAGATCCATAAACACCCAGTCTCTCGGCGGCCGAATGACGATATATGTCATCGCAACGGCTCCGAGCAGCATGATGACCAGCATCACCGCTTCTTTTTCCAGGAATACCCAGCTGAAATGGAAGATGGAAACCGCGATCGCCAGCCCAATGGACAGGATCAGACCACCGAAGTTATGTCCGAAAACCCCCGCAGACAGGTAGTAATAAACGGCTCCGCCCATATATCCCAAAAAGAACATCGCGAGGATCGCGGGAAGTTTGATCCGTGCGGGATCATTTAAAAAGATAACACCCAAAAGTCCCAGCGAATAGCCGAGCGTGGCCACTACCAAAACAATACGCCTGGGCAGCATCCCTTTGATGATGCGCCTGCTTACAAAGAAACAAAAGAAACCGACGAATAACGCGCTTTCCTTCAGATAATACAAAGGTCCTTCCCAGCCGAGGCGCGAGTCGGAATAAATGCAGCATGCCACCATGTTTAAGTGATATGCCGCAAACAGTAAGACCAACCAAATATTTACCGGAAGTTTTTTCTTTTCTTCTGAATCCATCGTTTTGCTCCCCCGAAACTCCCTATTCTTCCGTATAATCCCCTACATTTTCCAGTGTCAGCTTTGCATAGGGCATGCGAATGTACTTCTCGTCCTGCAAATACAAGCCCTCCAAAGACTCATTCTTGGCCAGTGCAACCGCCAGTCGGTACATGGACAGGGCCTGCCCTTCTTTGTCATTATAGACCGTTCCCTGCATGGTACCTTCTTCAATGGCCGCGATACCGCCCGCCGTCCCATCGATCCCGTAGATCCTGGGCCAGTCGTCCCTTGGCAGCTCCGACTCCTTATACGCCGCGATCGCACCGAGTGCCATAGCATCGTTATTGGCCAGTACCACCTCGATAGCACTTCCGTACTGATCGATCATCTGTGTCATTTTTGTCTGTGCCTGGCTCTGGTTCCAGTTTGCAATGGCATATCCCAACTTCTCAACTTCAACACCAGCATCGATGATCGCGTTCACGGAATACTCTGTCCGCACAATGGCATCCTGATGCCCCGCTTCCCCTTCCAGCACAACGTACTGCATCGTCTGATCGTCATTTCTGTCTGTGACAACTCCGTCAGTAAAATCCTTGGCCGCAAGTTCGCCTTCCATGATCCCGGACTCAAACGCATCCGCACCCACATAATAGAGGCGATCCCACTGCATGAGATCCTCTTCCACCAATTCCCGGTTAAAGAAAATGATCGGCACATTGTTCTTTTGCGCCATATCGATGATATTGGTCGGCGACGTGCGATCTACAAGATTCACACAGATCACATCACACCCATCCTCGATCATCCGCTTTACCTGATCGTCCTGAACCTGCTGGTTCTGCGAGGCATTATAGACCTCCAGCACCGCATCCTGGCCAAAACAGCCCCGGAAACAATCCATCATCTGCGACAGATAATCATCGTATTGGTCATATAACGTCACGCCGATCTTTACCGTCGTCGACGCCTTTCCCGTAGGTGCTTCGCAACCGCTAAGGAGAAAGGCCACCTGGACAAAGAAAAGCATTGTTATGACAACCGATTTTATATAAGTTTTTCTGATTTTAAAGCATTTATGTAAAACACAGTTCATATTATGTTAACCCCAATTCTACTGCACCAAAGGGAACAGCATCCTTTCATTTTCCGGTTCGTATATGTTTTCCGTCCGGATCCGGTAAAAATTGATTTCGGAATTCTCCACGCTCCTGATCGGAGATTTCAACATATCCACGGCTTTTTCCACCGCTTCATATCCCATCTGAAACTCATTGGGAACGATCAAGGCGGAGATCACGCCGCGTTCCAAATAAAAGACATTCGCGTCACTGCAACCCACACCGTAAATATCAATATCAAAACTTACGGACTCCACGTAGTCCACCGCTTCTTCCAATGTGCGGTCATCCAGCGCAAGGATCACATTGGCTCGCTTCGTTCGCTGCTGATACACGATCGCTTTCGAAAGTTCCTTGCTGTCATGCAGTTCCCAGATCACTTCGATATTATGCTTCTTTAAGACCTTTTCACAGGCCGCAAGCCGCGTTTGCATATTTGTAAGTTCCTGATTGCCGGATAAGATCCCGACCTGCAGGGTACGGGGAAATGCCGTATCTTTCGCCAGTTCTTCGGCCAAAGCCGCACCGAGCGCATCATCGTCCGCCGTAATGGAAAGATATCTGTCGGTGTTTTCCACCCCCATCGAAACATCGGATTCCACTAAGACCAAGGGAGTATTTTTGCTCACTTCTTCCAAAAATTCCGCGGAAAGCTCGGAGTCCTGCGGCTGCAGGATCAACGCATCCATGGATTCCTGCTCGTTTAAGATCAATTCTTCCTGCTTTACCGGCGTGTAAAAATGTTCTGTATTGATCGTGTTTACAACGACCGGGAAGTCATCCGCCGCTTTTTCGAGACCTTCTTTGAA
The DNA here is from genome assembly GCA_024690725.1 of Lachnospiraceae bacterium. Classification (GTDB taxonomy): domain Bacteria; phylum Bacillota; class Clostridia; order Lachnospirales; family Lachnospiraceae; genus UBA2882. The sequence goes on along the minus strand of JAILOQ010000072.1, from coordinate 38,188 downwards.
CGCAACCCAGCGTGTATCCGAACTGTCATCCACGACAACGGTGATCTGATAGGTTTTTTCAGCATCGTCATTGCGCCAGACCAAAACACCGAAGGCAAAAGCAGATAAAGCAAGCACGACGATCATAAGGTTTAGGTACCAATTATTCTTCATTGGCTTTCCCTCCTTTTCGATATTCGCCGCGTTCCAACATCTTTTGATTGACTTCCGTATAAAGAACGGCCGGCAGCGTAATATGCACCTTCGTGCCTTCATCCGGCTCGCTCTCGATGCGAAGACCGTAAGCCTCGCCGAAGCGCAAACGGATGCGGGAATGGATATTTACGAGACCCACACCGGAGCCATGCTTCCTGACGCGCTTGTCATCTGTCAAAAGAAGCTCTACCTGATCTTCGGGAATACCGAAGCCGTTATCGCTTACGGTGATCACAACACTTTCTTTTTCCAGGCAGGCCGTAACGAGGATCTCACCCTCTTCGTCCATGTCCTTTACACCGTAATAGATCGCATTTTCCAAAATCGGTTGCAAAATAAGCTTTACGGTACAGTATTCTCCGATCTCTTCCGGCACGTCGAACTTCACTGCGAATTGGTTTTTAAATCGGATCTTCTGGATGTTCATATAGTTTTCCGCATGGGTGAACTCATCCTTTAAGGGAACGATCGTCTTGCCCTTACTTAAACTGATGCGGAAGAGACTCGCCAACTGCGTGATCATAAAGACAGCATCATCATATCTTTGTCCCTCGATCATCCAGACGATGGAATCGAGCGTATTATACAGGAAGTGCGGATTGATCTGACTCTGCAGGGCATCCAGCTCGCTCTTTCGCTTCTCTTCCTGCTCGGTCACGACATCGTCCATCAGGCGATTGATCTGATCAAAACTGTCGCGCAAGGTCCTGCCCAAATGGGCCACTTCATAAGGCCCGCCGATATAGATATCCGGACGGATGTTTCCTGCCTCGATCTTTTTGATCGATTCGTCCAGCTTGATCAGCGGAGATGCCACGCGGGCGGAGATCACCTGGTTTAAGATGATCATAAAGAGTAATACGACGGAACCCAGGAAAAAAGCGGTATAACGCGCCTTTGCATAACTGTTTTCAATCTTGTTCAGCGGGATCACGCTGACCAGCTTCCAGCCGGTATAGCTGACGGTGTCCACCACCACGATCCGCTTTTCGCCGTTAAATGTTTCATTGTGTACGCCGTCCTCATAGGTCGGAATGACACTGTTGTTTTCTTCATACATTCCGGTACTGATCTGCATCATGGCCGGATGGTAGATCATCGTGCCGTTCCGATCGCACAGATACACGTACTGCTGGGAATTGTCTCTGTTTACCTTGCTTAGCATCTGCTCGATCGTACTGTAGTTCATGTCTACGAGCAATACGCCGGAGCGCGGCACACCGTCTACGGTCAGTTCCACATTTCGGCTCAGGGAAATGACCCAATAATAACGAAAACTGTTGTCTTCAAAGATATTTTCCACATGCGGATTGGAAAAATGAAGGTTCTCCACCTGGCTCATGGCCCTGCGATACCAGCTCTGATCACGAACCGACACCCCTGTCTTTTCTACGGCGTTCGGTGCGGCACTTAACAGTTCTCCGGAAGAATCAAAAAGTGCAAAGCTTACCAGCTCGTCCTTGTTCGATTCATACATCAGATTCATCTCATCATCTACGCTCTCTTCGGCGAGATCCTTTGATTTAATGACATCATAATACATCGCATCCGACATCCGTCGCATGTTGCTCAAGTAGCTCTCTAAGTTCACGACCGCCTGTTCCAAAAGAAGCGTCGCGTTCTCCGTGGCACCGTTCTTAATGTAGCCGGTGAACTGATAATACATGGCTACCGCCAGGATCAACATACCGAGCAGGGAAACAAGGGAGAACGGAAAAAGGATCGCGGAACGGATATTGCTCTGCCACTTCCATCTATGCGGTTCTTTTACGCCCGCAAGCGGGCATTTTTCTTTGATCATGCTTTCAACTGCTCCGCTTTATATTTGGAAGGACTCATGCCAAACTGTTTTTTAAACACATAACTGAAATAATTGGGATCGGAATACCCCACTTTTTCTGCTATGATATAGGTCTTCTCATCCCGATTCATCAAAAGATCCACAGCGATCTCCATTCGGTAATCCGTAAGGAAGCCGACAAAACTCTTACCGGTCGTCTTCTTGAATACCGTGGAAAAATACGCATTGCTCAGTCCTAAATGAGAACAAATGCCATCGGTGGAAAGATCCTGATCGGCATAGTGCTCATGCACGTAATCGATGGCCTGACCGACAAAGGATTTGGTGCTGTCGCTGCGCCGCTCCTTCATGCACTCCTGCAGCTTCAGGCAACGGGAAACAAACCACTGTGTCAGTTCCTCCGGCTCCATCTGAAGAGCCGCGGCATACACATCGGTATCCACCGAGAATATGGCATCAACGGCAATCTCGTGTTCCGTAAGGAAACGGTAAAGTTCACTGATCGCCTGCATCAAAAAGAACCGTTGTGCAAACAGATTTTCCTGCTCTTTCAGACCTCGGGACATAAAGGACTGCGCTTCTTTTTGCACCTGCTCGGCACTGTCCACCTTGATGCTGTGGAAGATCCGGTTCAGATCATCCTCTGCGGACTGCTCTCCGGTCTGCCCGGTCCCCGGTACGACCTCGGCAATATTAATGGCCTGTCCGGAACCGTAGATGCTGCGGTAACTCACCGCATCTCTCGCACCGCGATAAGACTTTCCGATATCGGTCACCTTCTTTGTCCCGGTACCGATTCCAACGGTTACCTTCGCCTTACATACCGAATCCGCCAAACGGCAGAATTGATCGCAGTCATTGGTGAGTTCCGTTGCACGTGACGCATCTGTCACCTGGAAGAGGACCACATGATTGCCCTGATAGGAGAACATCTGCCCCTTCCATTTTTCAAGCAAGCGCTCTTCCGCCAGCTTCTGTACGGAGATATTTAACAGGGGATAGGTCATATTCTCCGGGATCTCGGTCATACTGACGTGGAGGATCCCCACAAAGAACAACGGTCCCTGCAATTCTTCCAAAAACTCCCGATACGCACTTTCCAAAAGCTGCTCCGTGACCTGCCCCTCGACGAGAGAAACAAAGAAGCTTTCCTTTAACATCGGAAGGCTTTGCATGTAATACGCCGTGAGCTTTTCAACGTTTTGCTTTTCGTCCAATTGCTTATCCAGAATGGAATGGACCTTTGCAAAGAGTTTGCTGAGTTCTCCGGCATCGATCGGCTTTAAGATATATTCGTCAACCTCTAACCGGATGGCTTCTTTTGCATATTCAAATTCATCGAAACCGGAAAAGATGATGATACGAATGTTGGGATACTGTTCCTTCAGACATCTGCCCAGTTCAAGCCCGTCCATATAGGGCATATGAATATCGGTCATGACAACGTCGGGACGTTGCTCTTCCGCCATCTCCAACGCCTCAATCCCGTTGTGGGCGTAGGTGGGATAGGAAAATCCCATCTCTTCCCAGTTCAGTTTACGGGAAATAGCCTGAATTACCTCTTCTTCATCATCTACCAGCATTACTTTGTACTGATTCATAGTGTTCCCCTTATTACCTTCTGCCTGCCGTTTTGTCGCTTCCTTTCCTTACTCGATCGTATCCGTCATGCGCTTCCACAAAACGATCATGATCAATGTGGCAACCGAAATCTCGATAAGTGCCGCATATACGTTTACCATCGTGAGCAAAGCCATAATAAGACTTGCTACACCGAAAAATATGATGATCAGCCCTGCGTATCTGCAATATTTTTCTTTTTCCTTAAGCGGGGGCTTATCTTTTCCTCTGACACTTGCGTCATCCTTAAATACCATCAGGCGAAACGCATAATACATACAGATTAAAAACAGCATGAACGGGATCCCCGCCTGCTCGATCAATGTTTGCATATCCATGAACAATTCTCTCCTTAAAATCAGATAAGGGACGTGGAGATTCACGTCCCTCATCCATTATATAACGAAAGCACAAAGGTGCGCTACTCCCAAATACATCGGGAATTACTTCTTAGCAACGTACTTTCTGATATCAAGCGAGATTGCGATGAAGATTACGATACCGATCGCAATGTACTGTGCATTCGCATCTACACCTAAGTACTGCAGTGCTGCTTTTAACAGCTCGAATACGGCAACACCGACCAAAGCGGAACTTACTTTACCACGTCCACCTGTTACGGATACACCACCGATGGTACATGCTGCAATGGCCTCCATCTCATAGCCGTAACCTAAGTTGACGCTGGCACCGCCGGCCTTTGCACCCAACATGAAACCTGCAAGACCATACATCATAGCCGCCTTCATGTAGATGAGGATCATCGTTGTCTTAACCGGTACGCCGGCAACTTCTGCAGCCTGCGGATTTCCGCCGATCGCATACATATACTTGCCGTGTCTGGTCATGTTAAAGATGAACCAGGTAAGTGCCGCTACAGCCAATGCGATCCAGATCAGATAACTTAAACCAAGGAATCTGCCGTTCGCAATGTTCGTGTACTCTGTTACATATCCGCCAAGCGGTGTAGCTCCGGTGTAGATGAGTGCGAGACCGTAAACGATTTCCATCATTGCCAGCGTGGCGATGAAGGGAGGAACGGACAGGTGTGCGATAAAGAAGCCTGTAATGGCTCCGAAGCAGCCTGTGATCGCTACTACGATGAGCAATACCAAGAAAACGTTTAAGGGCTGCATATCCGGATAAAACTTACCCGCATAATCGGCTTTCTGCAATAGGGTACCTGCGATACAAGCTGCAAAACCGATCATACGACCTGCCGAAAGGTCGCACCCTGCGGTAATAACGCAGCCTGCAATACCTAATGCGATTACCAAACGGTAACTCATGTTTGCCAAAATGTTCAAACCGTTATTCACGGTAAAGAAATTGCTTGATGTAACACTGGTATAGATTACCAGAATGAACATGATGATGATAACACCATTATTGATTAAAAAATCTTTTATTTTCTGATTTTTCGTCTTTGTCATCTGACTTCCCTCCTGTTATTCTTTGACCGCAGTCTGACTAAACATCGTTGCATAGCTCATAACCTTCTCCTGGTTCATGTCTTCTTTCACTGTGATCTCGCCCGTGATATGGCCGTTACACATTACATAGACACGATCTGACATGCCCAAAAGTTCAGGCATTTCGGAGGAAATCATGATGATCGCCTTGCCCTGCTTTGCAAGATCTGCCATAATCTCGTAGATCTCGTGCTTTGCACCGACATCAATACCTCTTGTAGGCTCATCCATGATCAGGATATCCGGATCATTGGCCAGCCATCTGGAAATGATAACCTTCTGCTGATTACCACCCGAAAGGTTCTGAATATGCTCCTGCATACTCGGTGTCTTGATACTCAGTCTTTCAATGCTGTCATCTACGATCTTGTTGATCTTTCCGTGGTCCAGGATAAAGCCTGCATTTAAGTACTTGTTATATACAGAAACACCTACGTTATCCTTAATGGACAAGCATCCGAAAATACCGTTTCCGCGGCGATCCTCTGTGATCATACCGATCTTCGCATTCATGGCATCCTTGGACTTTTTGATATTAACCGGTTTTCCGTGCACCTTGATCTCTCCCTTTGCGATATGGCGGATACCGAAGATACCCTCCATAAGCTCGGTTCTCTGTGCACCTACCAAACCGCCGAATCCTAAGATCTCACCTTTTCTCAAGGTAAAGGAGATATCCTGGAAGGATTTTTCGTGAATGGAGCTTAAGTCATTGACTTCTAAGACAACCTCCCCGATATTGCTCTCTCTTTCGGGATATACGTTGGTAAGCTCTCTACCTACCATCTTAGCAATGATCTGGTCGGTACTCATCTCTGCTGCGGGCCAGGTTCCTACATAGGTACCGTCTCGCATGACAGTGATGTCATCAGCGATTCTCTTGATCTCATCCATCTTATGGGAGATATAGATCATCGCTACGCCTCTGTCTCTTAACATATTCATGATACGAAACAGTGCTTCTACTTCTTTATCTGAAAGGGACGATGTGGGCTCATCGAAAATGATCACCTTTGCATCATGGGAAACCGCTTTTGCGATCTCTACCGATTGCATCTGCCCGATGGACAACGAACCAAGGGGTGCTTTCGGATCAAAATCCATTTCCAATTCTTTGAGCCATCGCTCTGTCTCTGCATACATCTTCTTATGATCGATCACTTTTAAAGGACCATAATTATGTGTCGGGAACCGTCCTAAGTATAAGTTTTCTCCTACGCTTCTGGCCAATACAGGCTGAAGCTCCTGATGCACCATTGCGATTCCCTTTTTCATGGCATCATCAGGATTTAAGATATCCGTCTTTTCTCCGTCAATATAGATTTCGCCTTCGTCCATCTTATAGATTCCGAAGAGACATTTCATCAACGTCGATTTGCCGGCGCCGTTCTCTCCCATGAGTGCGTGCACTGTACCGGGTCTTACAGCAAGCTGTACGCCGTCAAGTGCCTTAACACCGGGGAATGACTTGCATACGCCTTTTAATTCCAATTTGTAATCTGCCATATCCCTCTATCCTCTCGTTATATGAAAAAAATGCGGGCACATGGGCTGTGCCCGCATCTTCGGTTTTAATTGCTTCTTACTTTAAGCTGTCAAGAACTTCCTGAGCGTTCTCGGTTGTAACCTTTACGTAATCGCAACCGATGTAGTACTCATTTGTTCCGCCTGTTGCAAACTTGATAGCAGCATCAGCAGCGCTGTGAGACTGAGCGATATGATCGTTGAATACGGTACCGGTAATGGTTCCTGCGATAACATCCTCAAGTACTTCTGTTAATGCGTCTACACCTACCAAGTAGATATCCTCGTTTACGGTACGGCCTGCAGCCTGGATGGACTGTAAAGCACCTAATGCCATTGCATCGTTGTTGCAGAATACAACCTCGATGTCGTTACCGTGCATACCGAGTGCGTTCTGAACCTTCTCCTGTGCCTGTGCCTGATCCCAGTTAGCAACTTCGTCTGCCAACTCGTTTACTTCAAGACCTGCATCTGTAAGAGCCTTAACGGAGAACTCTGTACGATACTGTGCATCAACGTTCTCAGGATCACCTTCGATCATGATGTAATCAACCTTGCCGTTGCCGTTCATATCAAGCTTGTCAAGTCCTACATCTACGATCATCTCACCCTGCATGGTACCGGACTGACGAGCGTCGCAACCTACATAAGTTACGTTCCAGCCGTTCTCGGACCAACGAGCTTCCTCTTCTGCATCGGGCTCACGGTTGATATATACAAGCGGGATGCCTGCTGCAACTACCTTATCTGTAATGGTAGGAGCGGAAGAAGAGTTAACAAGGTTTACGATCAATACATCTACACCGCTTGCGATGAAGTTATCGATCTGACCGGTCTGTGTAGCCTGGTCATTAGCACCGTCTACGATGGAAATGTTGCCTTCAGCAAATCCCTGGCTGATCAGGTAGCTCTGTAACTCGTTACGGAACAGTGTCATGAAGTTATCGGAGAACTGATAGATACATACGCCGACTTTCATGTCTGCATAATCACCGCTTGCTTCTGTAGAAGCTGCTTCGCCGCTGTCTGCGGAACCTGTGTCAGCTGTCTCTGTTGCGCCGCCGCAACCAACCAATAAGCTGGCAACCATTGTTACTGCACATACAAGGCTCAATAATTTTCTTTTCATAAAAACCCTCCTGTTTTAGAAATAATTAATGAATGATAAAGCCCTCGGCACGATTCGTCCTCGTACCGTTTACAATACCGATTATAGCAACGGGTTTTTTTGAATGACATAGAAGATTCTTCTGTTTTTCTTGAAAATTTTTAGATGTTTTCTAGACGGTGATCTCTTTTCTGAGACCCTTCGGATAGTGGTTTTTTGCTTGATTTTGCACGGTTTTCGCCCATCCCAACGGGTGGTTTTCCACACAGACCAAGGTCCAGCCTTCCATAGGATCTTCTTCTTTTTTTGTGATAAGAAGCAAAGAATTTTCCCCTTCGGAATTTCTCCTATATATAGGAAGACTTTCACCCCTAAGATATGCCTTGATAAGCTGTGCATCCTCTGAAACAGAGAGATTCAGGACGCGCAGCGCATCTTCTTTTCTTAATGCCATCGCCAGAGCATGGCCGGGTTCAAAGCGGTTTTTCTTCATAGTCCCAAGCCATAATCCGGCCCGCTCCACCTTGAGACCGCTCAAATATTTCTTCATTACGGAAGGAACGAGATAGACCTCGTCCCCGAATAACACAAGTTCTCGTAAATAGGATAACTCTTCATATTTTATTGCCAATTCCCGGGAAAAGAACGATCTGACACATTCGTCAATATTGCTTAAGCCCTTGTCGTTGCTGCGTTTTCCGGACTTGTGTCCGGGCTTTTTGGAAAGTGCATGATTTTCCGCCAAAACCCCCGCATGTTCTGCAAGTGCCGTGAATTCCTCCAAATTCAGGGTTCCGCGCTTCAAAAACAGCGCAACAAAATGCCCCTCGCCCTTCTCCTTATGCGGCCAGAGTTTTTCCGAAGCGAGTAGTTCGAATTCCGGATGCTCCTCCAAAAACATTTTGACCTGCGCTTCATCTTCTTTTTCGGCGAAGGTACAGGTACTGTAGACGAGACGCCCGCCGGGCATCACGGTTTTTGCGGCTTCCGTTAAGATCTCTCGCTGACGTGCGGCACACATCCCGACATTTTCCGGACTCCACTCATCGATCGCATCGGGGTTTTTGCGAAACATCCCCTCACCGGAACAGGGAGCATCCACGACCACAGACGTAAAAAAGGACGGAAAACGCGCCGAAAGCTCCGCAGGTGCGCAATTTGTCACAACCGCGTTTGCGGCGCCCAGACGCTCCAGATTTCCCGCCAGAATCCGCGCTCTGCTGCCTACGATCTCATTGCTCACCAAAAGACCTTCTTTGCCGATGCAGGAAAGGATCTGCGTACTCTTCCCGCCGGGTGCGGCGCAAAGATCGAGCACCCGCTCTCCGGGCTTCGGAGCCAATAAGGCCACGGTACGCATCGCACTCGGCTCCTGAATATAGTAAAGTCCCGCTTCATGGTACACATGCTTTCCCGGCGACCTATCGGAGGGATAATAATAGGCATTTTCGGCCCAACTGACCGCCTCTGCGTTTGTTACGCCAAGTTCTTCGAGAACCCTTTTCCGCTCGCCTTCCTCCGTCTTTTGCGCATGAAAACGAAGCCCATGCAGGCTTTCCCCGTCATAGGTCGAAAGGAATGCTTCGGTTTCTTTTTCCGACAGCTGCGTCCGGATTTCCTCGATAAACGCCTCGGGCAGCCGTTCTTTCAAACTCCGTTCCATGTTATGCTCCGTTTCCCATTGTTTGCTAAGCGTTCTGACTTACGATATCCCGAGGTTGTCTTATCCTTCGGTTGCATCGTCGCTTCATTCTATCACATGTGCGGACAAAGAAAAACCTTCTTTGCCGGAACCCCGACAAAGAAGGTCTTGTATCTATCGTTTTTCTTCTATGCCCGTCACCAGAAAATCCAGTGCCTGCACGGTTTCTTTGATCTTTTCCTCTTCTACGTCGCCGTAGAGCGAAACCACAGCCTGTTTCTTTGCCAGATTTACCTTGGCGATCACCGGCTCGATCTCGTTTAAGTGCTTCTCCACACGATTTTTGCAGTTCTCACAGTGCATACCGTCGATGTGGACGATCAAAGTTTTCTGCGGTTTGCCGGGAAGCTTCTTTTTGGGAACCTTTTCTTTCGGTCCGCCACAGCACGATCCTTCCCCTTTCATATGAGTGATCATTCCCTTGATCGCAGGGATCAGAATCAGGGCCAAAACAACGATAATGACAAGATTCTGTACATTCACTTCTTCTCACCCTTTGCGCATTCGCATGCGGCCTTTGCCTTCGAACAGTTTCCTGCCATCGGACAACCGATACAGCGCGTACCTTTTTTCTTCTCTTTGTAGATGTAATAGCTTGCGCCACCGACGATCGCTAAGATGACGATGGTCGCGATCACATTCACCAATAATCCGGACATAGCATTCACCTCTTAATCAGGCCGTTGCTTTTAAACGATACTCTTCTGCCGCTTTCTTGCGGTTCGTGATCACAATATAGGTGATGATCGCCGCAAAGCAAAGCACCGCGATCAGTCCGCCGACAAAGCCTGCACCAAAGTGTCCTTCGGTAAACAAGGTGCCGAACTGGTATACAAGGAAACCTACCGTATAACCGGTTGCGAGCTGCAATCCGATCGCACCCCATAACCACTTCGCACTCTTCATCTCGGAATTCATGGCACCGAGAGCTGCAAAGCACGGAGGTGTATAAAGGTTAAACATCAGATAAGCCAAAGCAGCTACCTTGGTAATGCCGATCACGGTAGCAACCTCTGTACCGGAACCGACAAGTTCGAGTTCATCGGGATCTACAAGGTTTGTTATCGCATAAACCGTAGCAATGGTACCAACCACGTTCTCTTTTGCGATAAATCCGGTAACTGCTGCCGCAGCAAGCTGCCAAGCCGCAACACCGGCGATCGGAACCAAAAGTACTGCGATCGGGTTTGCGATGGAGGCAAGGATGGATGTATCTTCCATGCCCTCTTCCACCACCTGGAAGTTCCAGTTAAATGCCTGCATGATCTGTACGACCGTGTTGCAAACAAGGATAACGGTACCGGCCTTAACAATGTAAGCCTTCCCTCGCTCCAACATGGACTTAATTGCAAACCAAAGACTCGGAACCTTATATTCGGGTAACTCAATAATAAAGAAGCTCTTTCTGTATTTCATTCCGGTGATCGCCTTGATGAGCAATGCTCCAAGTAAGATCAAAACGATGCCGATCACATAGCTGACAAATCCGATCCATTTGGATTCGGGGAAGAATGCACCTGCGAACAACGCAATGACCGGAAGCTTTGCTCCGCACGGCATAAAGGTTGCAAGCATTGCGGTACTTCTTCTTTCACGCTCGTTACGAATGGTACGGCAAGCCATGATCGCGGGGATTCCGCAACCGGTACCGATGATCATCGGGATAACGGACTTTCCGGAAAGACCTACACGCTTAAAGATCGGGTCAAGCACGACCGTAGCACGTGCCATGTAACCGCAATCCTCCAACAGTGCGATCAGGAAGTACATTACCATAACCAGCGGAAGGAAACCGACTACGGCACCTACACCGCCGATGATACCATCAACAAGCAATGCATAAAGCAAAGGATTTGCATCGGCCATCTTGTCACCGACCCAACCCTGGAATGCTTCGATCCATCCGACCAGGATATCTGCAAGCCAGGTACCTACGGTCGTCTGGGAAATATAAAATACGACAAACATGATCAAACCAAAGATCACAATACCCAAAACCGGGTGCGTAAGGATCTTATCGATCGCATCGCCCTTGGTCTTATCTTTCGTCAAAACCTTACGATCTTCAACGTCTTTTACAATATCATTTACGAAATCAAATCTCTTACGGTCGGAGGTTTCTACCGCTGCCTTATCCGTAAGATCCACATCGCCTTCATCATACGGTGCGCTCTGGCCTTTTCCCTCCAGATCAGCCGCAACCTTTACAACTTCCGCAAGACCTTTTCCTTCGGTGGAAACCGTCTCGATCACAGGACAACCAAGCTTTTCGGAAAGCTTAGCCACATCGATCTTGTTTTCCTTCTTCTCATTTACATCGGTCTTGTTCAATGCCACAACCACGGGAACACCGAGTTCCAGAAGCTGCGTGGTAAAGAACAGGCTTCGGCTTAAGTTGCTTGCGTCCACGATATTGATGATGGCATCGGGATGCTCGTTCTTTACATAACCGCTTGTGATACTCTCTTCGGATGTGAACGGAGACATGGAATATGCTCCCGGAAGATCGACTGCGATCAGTTCTTTTTCCGTTTCGTTATAGTTCTTTTTGATGGCGCTTTCTTTCTTGTCCACCGTTACACCGGCCCAGTTTCCGATCTTTTCGGATCTGCCGGTCAGTGCATTGTACATTGTGGTCTTACCGCTGTTCGGGTTACCCGTCAATGCGATTCTCATGATGATTCCTCCTTGATGTTAGTATACTCAAAGGCCAAAAATGCCCCTTTAAGTCAAATCTTGATCAGCTCTGCGAGATCGGGATCAATATTATAGCGGGCATCTTTGATGGAAACCACCAGATTTCTGTTCTTGTCAACGACGGTAATCTTTTCTCCGCTGTAACATCCCAAGGAAAACAGGAACGATTCAAGTTCCTCGTCTCCGTCGAGAAGTATATCTTTGATCTCATATTCTTTACCGAGCTCCGCTTCGTTTAAAGTCATAAACTTCTCCCATCGTTATTGATAATTTTATCCATTTACGAAACATCTATATTATATAGGTTTATAAAAGCAAGACAAGGGAGGATTTGAGAACTTTTATCATTAATGACTTGTTGATAAAATCTTCTCAATACCCTTCCTGCCATAGCCATGAAAAACCCCGTATCCCAGTTGGGATACGGGGTATGATTCATATTCGTTCGGCGATTAGCGCTTTACGTTGAAAGCCTTCATGCCCGGATATACTGCTGCATCACCAAGCTCTTCCTCGATGCGAAGTAACTGATTGTACTTAGCTACACGCTCGGATCTGGAAGGAGCACCGGTCTTGATCTGGCAGGTGTTAAGAGCAACTGCAAGGTCAGCGATCGTAGTGTCAGCCGTCTCACCGGATCTGTGAGAAGAAATGGATGTGTAACCTGCCTTGTGAGCCATCTTGATAGCCTCTAAGGTCTCGGATACAGAACCGATCTGATTCAACTTGATCAGAATGGAGTTTGCAGCACCGTTTGCGATACCCTTGGAAAGACGCTCGGTGTTGGTAACGAATAAGTCATCACCTACAAGCTGTACTCTGTCACCGATCTTCTCGGTCATCTTCTTCCAGCCTTCCCAGTCTTCCTCATCCAAACCATCCTCGATGGAGATGATCGGATACTTGTCGATCAGGCTCTCCCAGTGAGCGATCAGCTCATCTGTGGTGAAGTCCTTACCGGACTTCGGCTGATGATAGAAGCCCTTTCCTTTTTCGCTCTTCCACTCGGAAGCAGCTGCGTCCATAGCGATCATGAAGTCCTTACCGGGCTCGAAGCCTGCTGCCTTGATAGCCTCAAGGATCTTCTCGATTGCTTCCTCATCGCTCTTAAGCTGATTCGGAGCAAAACCACCTTCGTCACCAACAGCGGTAACGTCGCCCATCTTCTTGATGAGGCTCTTTAATGTATGGAATACCTCTGCACACCATCTGAGTGCTTCTCTGAAAGAAGGAGCTCCAACCGGCATAACCATGAATTCCTGTGTATCTACTGCGGAGTCTGCATGTGCACCACCGTTTAAGATGTTCATCATCGGAACAGGAAGTGTGGTAGCCTGTACACCGCCAAGGAAACGATAAAGCGGAATATCGAGTGCTGTAGCTGCTGCTCTTGCGGTTGCGATAGATACCGCAAGGATCGCATTTGCACCAAGTCCGGACTTGTCCTTTGTACCATCAAGATCAAGCATAACCTTGTCAACCGCATAAGTATCGGAAGCATCCATACCTACGAGTGCAGGAGCGATCTTGTCGTTGATGTTGGCAACTGCCTTGGTTGTACCCTTTCCAAGATATCTTCCCTTGTCACCGTCTCTTAACTCAAGAGCCTCGAACTCACCGGTAGATGCACCGGAGGGAGCTGTACCTCTTGCAACGGTACCGTCAACTAAGGTAACCTCAGCCTCAACCGTGGGATTTCCTCTGGAATCAAGGATCTCACGACCAACAACTTTTTCAATTTCTAAGTAGTTCATAAGTAAATCTCCTTCCTATATTTCACCGCCTTTGGGGTCGGTATTTATCCTTTATTATATTACTTGAAAGCCCCTAAAAAAGCAATACGCTTGCATAAAATTTTGAAAACCCCTATTATAAATACAGAAGGTTAATTTTCGGAAAAAGAAAGTGAGTCGGGGCTTGTTACGTTTAATCTATGTTGTTGCAATTTCATTTCCTTTGGTCCTTTATTACATGTGGAAAGCATATTTTATGGACCGTCACGACGGCTACTACAATGAAGCCCGTCGTTATCGGATCGCACGCCACATGGTATATTTCATGAAGACCAACGGTCGTATCCGCACCAAGGTCTACGGTGCCGAGAATCTCCCGGAAACCGGCGGCTATGTCATGTATCCCAATCATCAGGGCAAATACGACGCTCTGGGCATTATCTACGGGCACAAAAATCCCTGCACCATCGTCGTTGACAGCATCCGTTCCAAACTGATCCTCACAAACGAATTCATCATGATCTTAAAAGGAACCCGTTTGGATAAATCCGATATGAAGGCCCAGGTGCGCTCTCTTCGCGAGATCAGCCACCAGGTAAAAGAAGGTCGTCGTTACATCATCTTCCCCGAGGGAGGATATGATAATAATCATAATGAAGTAAAAGAATTCATGCCGGGCGCCTTCAAGGCTGCGGTACGGGCGAAAGCGCCCATCGTGCCGGTTGCTTTGATCGACTCCTATAAGCCTTTTACGATCAATTCCTTAAAGTATGTCACAACGCAGGTACATTTCTTAAAGCCGCTTCCTTACGAAGAGTATAACGGCATGACAACGGCCGAGATCTCCGACTATGTCCGCGGCGCCATCGTAAATACCATCCGGGAATATCAAAAACCGGTGAAAAAAAACTTCTTCACCGGTCTCTTTGTCCTATAATTCATTTTTACAACGGCCATGATGTCCGCATTCGTCGCAATCGCATTGCCTTGCTTGAATGCTGATGATGTTTCTTTCATGTAAGATCCCGCACTGCTCCAATCCCGCATGGATCACATCAAACCACTGCTTTGCATTCAATTCCGCTACGGAGCCGTCCGAAAAATCAATACTGCAGGCAAGCTCCACGTCACACGATTTTCCGCAGGAAATCTTATACATATTCTTTCTGCTGATCGCACCGATCTCTTCCAAGGTATTGATCATGCGATAGACGGTAGCCGTGCCGATATTTCCATCGATCTTGGAAGCCTTATAATAAATCTCCTTACAGCAGGAGCATTCTTCCTCCAAAATAATATCAAGCAGCATCAGCCTTTGCTTTGTCACGCGACATCCTTTTTCTTTTAACCGTTGGATGATGATGTCTCTTTGCATCTTCGTCCTTTGATAGTTTCTGGAATCATGCATACTCTTACGATCCGTTTCTTTTATCATATCAATATCTCCTTATGCCTAAACCGAGGTGTTATCACACAATGAAAATGATAATCACTTTCAATTAGGGAGTATAGAGGATAATTTCGATCATGTCAATAATACGGCAGGCGGATTTTCCCTGTTTTATCCGAAAACTCTCCAAATTATCGCGGAAAATCGCATGTATTCTTTGGCTGTCCGTAAAATCGGTCGGCTTATTTTTCCACTCGGGTGTTTCGCAACCCCCTTCGTTATGAAATAACCTTTTTGAGGCGTTATTTCCCCTACTTGCAATTATAATATTCCAGATGTTTTTGGATAAAAACCGCGTATTTACGGCGTTTTTCATAAAATGTATGGTGTTATTGAAATTGTCCGCAATTTTTCCTTGCAAGTCGGTTTTGAAATGGATTACGGCTGGATTTTATCATTTCCGACCATACCTTCTTTTCGATAACCTTAGTTGTGAAACTTAATTGAATGTATTTCCCTCTTCGTTATTTTACTTGCATCGTCCGGCTTATCGGACAGCAGATCGGCCCGAATTTTCTGTCAATTTCAACAAAAGCGTAAAAAAAGCCGTCCCAAACGGGTCGGCTTTTCAGCATCGTTTCAATGTTTCTTTGTTTATTTTGCCAAACGATCCAGATACCAAAGGGCCTGCGTACGCAGATCGTCCTTCGTAAATCCACTCACCTTGGTCACTTCCGGCTTGAAAAACGCACTGGATTCGTCTCGATTGGATAGATTCCAGATACAATAGCTGATCTTTCTCGCATCCAAAAGGTCCAGCCATACATTTGCCTCATCGATATTTGTAACACCGTTTCCTGCGGCATCCACAGCCCCGAATTCGGTCACAAATATCGGAAGTTTATCCATGTCATGCGCCTGTACAAAGATATCACGTAAGCTCTGCTTATGCGTATCCGCATAGAAATGGAGTGCATACATGATATTATCATAGCCTGTCACCGGATCCACCACAGCCTTATCCAGCTCCTGGCTCCAGTTCGGTGTTCCCACGATGACGATCGTATCCTTTGCATTCTTTCGAATGATCGGAAGGATCGTATCGGCATATTTATGAATATCCGGCCATAAACAGCCTTCATTCGGCTCATTGCAGATCTCAAACAGGACATTCGGGCAGTCGGCATACTTTTTGGAGATCTCATCCCAAAACAGCTTTGCCTCTTCCACATGTATCAGCGGATTGCTGTCATGCAGGATATGCCAGTCGATCAGGATATAAATGCCAAGTTCCACGGCCAGTTTTACGCCAAGATCGATGATCTCCTTCTGTTTTTTCTTGCCTTCTTCATCCATCTCGCAGTATCCGCCCTCCACGGTATACATTGCCAGACGAACGATATCCGCCTTCCATTCCTTTACCATCTGGGTAAAAAATTCCCGATTCACATACTCGGGATACCATTGTAACCCACTGGTACTGATCCCGCGCAACTGAACCGGCGTACCTTCTTTGTCCGTCAGTTCATTTCCGATCACGCGTAAAGCCCCATACTGTTCCACTACAGTCAATTCCGTACCTCCTTTCAATGCCCCCTATTGAAAATATTTCACGCCGGATTCCATGATCCGGATATCATCTTCACCGTAAATATTGATGGCCACGTTTTCATCGCGGCGCTCCGCATGTGCCATCTTACCGAAACATCTGCCGTCCGGACTCGTAATACCTTCGATCGAGCAATAGCTGCCGTTGATATTCCATTCCTCGTCCATGCTGACATTGCCGTCAAAATCACAATACTGTGTGGCAACCTGTCCGTTTGCAAAGAGCTTATCGAGCCATTCACGATTGGCTACAAAACGGCCCTCACCGTGGCTGGCAGGATTCACATAGACATCGCCGAGCTTTGCATCCTGTAACCAGGGCGACTTATTGCTTACCACTTTGATGTATGCCATCTTGGAAATGTGGCGGTTGATCGTATTAAACGTCAAGGTCGGAGAATCCTCCTTTTGTCCCACGATCTCACCGTAAGGCACAAGTCCCAACTTGATCAAAGCCTGGAAACCGTTACAGATACCGAGCGCAAGACCGTCCCGTTCTTTTAACAGGCGGGTCACCGCATCTTTAAGTTTCTCATTCTGGAAGGCAGTTGCAAAGAACTTTGCACTTCCGTCCGGCTCATCACCGGCGGAGAAACCACCGGGGAACATGATGATCTGCGCCTCGTTGATGGCCTTTACATATTCCTCCACACTGTCACGGATATCGCTTGCCGTTAAGTTCTTAAATACCCTGGCAACCACATTCGCACCGGCTCTCTCAAACGCTCTGGTCGTATCGTATTCGCAGTTCGTTCCGGGCATGACCGGAATGAATACGGTCGGCTTTGCCACTTTATTCTTACATACATAGATGTCTTTTGCTTCATATAACGGAGATGCTACCGCATCCACCGCCTTCTTGGCCTTGGTCGGGAATACCTTTTCCAGCGTGCCCTTCCATGCCTTCAGCGCTTCTTCGTGTGTCACCGTCTCACCTGCAACGCTGAAGTCCGCTGCCGTTACAACACCGACCTTGGTGTAATCCAATGAGATCTTGGAAAGGTCCGCTTCCTTAACCTCCAATAAGAAGTTACCAAGCTCGTTCTTTGCAAGGTCTTCACAGGTAAGTGCCGTATCAAAGGCTACACCCAAGCCGTTACCGAAAGCCATCTTAGCGGCTCCTGCCATAACACCCTTGGTATCCAAAACGTATGCCGACTGAATGACACCCGTGCCGGTAAGCTTATGGATCTCATCGTAGATCTTCTTGATCTCTTCAAATTTCGGAAGCTCATAATCATCTTTCGGAAGGCTGATCTTGATCAGGACATTGCCCGCTTCTTTGCATTCCGGAGTGATCACATCGTCCGTGCTTGCCACGTCTACGGCAAACGACACAAGCGTCGGAGGTACATTTAAGTCATTGAACGTACCGGACATGGAATCCTTCCCGCCGATGCTGGGAAGTCCGAAACCGATCTGTGCCGCATACGCACCGAGCAATGCGGAGAACGGCTGGCTCCAACGATGCTTGTCTTCCGTCATTCTCTGGAAGTATTCCTGGAACGTGAAGCGAACACGGCTGTAATCACCGCCCGCTGCCACGATCTTGCTCAAAGACTCAAGTACTGCATATACCGCACCGTGATACGGGCTCCATGTGGAAAGATAAGGATCGTAGCCATAACTCATCATGGTCACGGTCTTGGTCTGTCCCTTCAAAAGCGGAACCTTTGCCACCATGGTCTGCGTCTCGGTCAGCTGATATTTACCGCCGTAAGGCATGTAAACGGATGCGGCTCCGATGGAGGAGTCAAACATCTCCACAAGACCTTTCTGGGAGCAAACGTTCAGATCCTTTAATGTATTCACAAATGCCGCCTTGGCATCCTTTTTATCTACCGCATCGGCTACGGAAGCAACAGCGATCTTATTAAAGTAATCATCTTCCTGCTTCGGAAGCTCTACCGCCACGTCCGTTTCCTGATGTGCACCGTTGGTATCCAAAAATGCTCTGGACAGATTTACGATGTCCTTGCCTCTCCAGTTGAGCACCAGTCTGGGCTCTTTTGTTACCACTGCAACCTCTACGGCCTCAAGGTTTTCTTCTGCCGCATAGGATAAGAATTCTTCTTTGTCTTTCGGGGAAACGACAACCGCCATACGCTCCTGGGATTCGGAAATGGAAAGCTCGGTTCCGTCCAGACCCGCATATTTCTTGGGTACCAGATCCAGATTGACCGTTAAACCGTCCGCCAGCTCACCGATCGCAACGGATACACCGCCGGCACCGAAGTCGTTACACTTCTTGATCAACTTGCTGACCTCTGCGCGACGGAAAAGTCTTTGGATCTTACGCTCTGTCGGCGCATTACCCTTTTGTACCTCCGCTCCGCACGTTTCAATGGAAGCCTCGGTATGTACCTTGGAAGAACCTGTCGCACCGCCGCAACCGTCACGTCCCGTACGTCCGCCCAAAAGGATGATCACATCGCCCGGATCCGACGTTTCACGAATAACATTTCTTCTCGGAGCGGCACCCATAACGGCTCCGATCTCCATTCTCTTTGCCACATAGGACGGATGATAGATCTCTTTTACATAGCCCGTGGCAAGTCCGATCTGGTTACCGTAGGAAGAATATCCGCTTGCGGCACCCTTTACCAGCTTCTTCTGAGATAACTTGCCATGCAAGGTCTCTCCGACCGGAACCGTAGGATCTGCGGCACCGGTGATACGCATTGCCTGATATACATATCCACGACCGGAGAGCGGATCACGGATGGCTCCGCCCAAACAGGTAGCGGCACCACCGAACGGCTCGATCTCGGTCGGGTGATTGTGTGTTTCATTCTTAAAGAAGATCAGCCACTCCTCTTTTACGCCGTCCACATCCACGGGAACAACGATGGAGCAGGCATTGATCTCGTCGCTCTTTTCCATGTCTTCGAGCTTGCCTTCGGCACGAAGCTGCTTCATGCCCATCAGAGCAAGGTCCATCAGACAGATAAACTTATCGTCACGTCCTTTATAAAGAACATCTCTCTCTTTTTCATAGTTTTTGAACGTATCCTCGATCGGCTTTCTGTAATAGCCATCCTCAAACTCCACGTTCTTCAGTTCGGTCGAAAACGTCGTATGGCGGCAGTGATCGGACCAATAGGTATCCAGCACGCGGATCTCCGTCATCGTCGGATCTCTGTGCTCTTCGCCTGCGAAATAATTTTGAATATGTAAGAAATCGCGGAAGGTCATTGCAAGTCCCAAAGAATCATACAGCTCCTTTAACTTGCTCTCTTCCATCGTCTGAAATCCGTCAAGGACCTTCACATCTTCCGGCTCGTCAAATACCGTGATCAAGGTCTCAGGCTTAACCAGATCGGTCTCGCGGCTGTCGACGGGATTGATGCAGTATGCTTTGATCTGATCAAACTCCTCATCCGTGATCTTTCCGCTGAGAACATAGGTTACAGCGGTCTTGATGACGGGTTCCTCGTCTTCGTTTAAGAAACGCACACACTGTACGGCCGAATCGGCTCTCTGATCAAACTGTCCGGGCAGATACTCCACGCTGAAGGTACGATCGCCTTCGTCCATCGGAAACTTCTCTTCATATAAGATATCCACCGGCGGCTCACTGAACACCGTCTTGCAGGCTCTCTTATAAACATCTTCGGAGATATTCTCCACATCGTACCGGATCAATACTCTGACACCGGTCAACTCCTTCATATCCAGATAGCTTTTGAGTTCTTCCAAAAGTTCCGTGCTCTTTACGGCAAATTCCTCTTTTTTCTCTACGTAAATACGTTTTACCTCTGCCACGATCTGACCTCCATTATTTTATCTTATCTCATGGGACGATCATTTCCGTCTCCACAATATCATAATCCATACATATTTTATTATACTTGATTTACGCCTTTTTTCAACAAAAAACAGTGCACTCCCATCATTTGTCAGAGCCCGGATTCCGATCAAATACTATCCCCTTTTTCAAAAACGATGTTTATTTTTTGACCCGAAATTTCAAAAAATCTTACGGTATTTTAAATTTCATAGGTTAACAAAAAATTTATCCACGAAATCTATAGTGGTGTTATTCAACCCGATATATCGCAGATTTTCATCAGTTTACCCATAAAACCGCTAAATTACATAGTTTTATGTATTCTCTGACAGGTATTCACATTGTGTTATGACATGAAAATAGTTGTCAGACAACTCCTATAGCATACGATTTATGCACGTTTTCCACATAGTTATACACATTTGTCGGTTTGCTCCGTTTGCTGTCATTTTATTCCCTGTTTGTTAACATAACAAACGAAAGTTGTTGCTTGCAATACCATATATAGTATTTTAGGGTGTTATTCATCTTTATATTGTGGTCGCTATTTGAATTTATGTAATTTGTTGTTATGTAAACTGTTTTCATTGAATTTAAGCATATCGCACGTTATGAGTGAAATAATCCGCCTCGTTATTTGCAAGAAACTGTCTGACAATATGATATTGGATGGGCATAATACGATCACAAAGCGAAACTATACGAAAAACAGGGAGGATACAGATAGTCAAAACAGGGAGGATACAGATAGTCGGGAACAGCCACGGAATATGTCCGAAAACAGGGACGACAAAAAAAGCCATCTCCGGCAGGTGCCGAAAATGGCTTACTTTCGTTTTAAAACAAGGAGGAGATCATCCGAAGGACGGTGTACAGGTCACACGGATCCCGAGCTTACGGAACATTCTTTCATCGACTTCGGAAAGGATGACCGTGGAATGTGCCTCACAGCCGCGCAGATAGGGTAATTGCTCCAAGGCCTTTGCCGCATCGGGATTGGTTGCCGCAGATACGGACAATGCGATGAGCATCTCATCCGTATGTAATCTGGGGTTCCTGGAACCGAGATAATCCACCTTCAGTCCCTGGATCGGCTCAATGGCCTCACGTGAGATCAAATGTACCGCATGATCGATGCCTGCATTTAACTTCATGGAATTGAGCAGGCAGGATGCCGCAGCACCCAAAAGGTCGTTGGTACGTCCCGTCATCAGTCTTCCGTCCGCCAGTTCGATCGCAGCACAAGGGTTTTCCTCGGTTGCCTGACGTTCATCGGCCGCTACCACGACTTTCCTGTCTTCCGTCGTCACACCGGCCTGCTTCATCAAAAGCTCCAGCTTCATGACAACATCCTTTCCGATATTGCCCTTCTTTGCATCCACCAAAGCCGTATAGTACCGGCAAATGATCTCCTGTCTGGAGGCTTCCCTGCAGACCTCATCATCAATGATGCAGTTTCCTGCCATATTGACACCCATGTCGGTAGGGCTTTTATACGGGCTTTCGCCCATGATCAGCTCAAACATGGTATTCAACACCGGGAAGATCTCGATATCGCGGTTATAATTAACTGTCGTCTCTCCGTATGCTTCCAAATGGAAGGGATCGATCATATTAACATCCTTCAGATCCGCCGTAGCCGCTTCATATGCCAGATTCACCGGATGCTTCAGGGGCAGATTCCAGATTGGGAAGGTCTCAAACTTCGCATACCCGGCTGTTACGCCCCGCTTATGCTCATGATAGATCTGTGACAGGCATGTCGCCATCTTTCCGGATCCCGGCCCCGGTGCCGTAACGACCACCAAAGGTTTTGTCGTAACAACGAATTCGTTCTTGCCGTAGCCATCATCGCTGACGATCTTCTTTACATCCGACGGATAACCGTCGATCACGTAATGCAGATAGGTATTGATGTTTACCGTCTCACATTTCCTGCGGAACTTCTCGACCGCAACCTGACCGGTATACTGCGTGATCACAACGGAGGAAACGTAAAATCCCATAGAACGAAATTCCGTAACCAACCGGATCACATCATCACTGTAGGTAATGCCCAGATCGCCTCTGGTCTTATTCTGCTCGATCGCATCCGCGTTTATCGCAAATATGATCTCCGCCTGATCCTTTAATTTCTGCAGCATCCGGAACTTACTGTCCGGCTGAAACCCCGGAAGCACGCGGGATGCATGGTAATCATCCAACAGCTTTCCGCCAAATTCCAGGTACAACTTGTCAAACTTCTTGATCCTCTCCAAAATATGCTCGGATTGGATCTTTAGGTATTTGTCATTGTCAAAACCTATCTTGCTCATTACTCCTTTGTCTCCTCATCTATGCTTCAAATCTTTTCCTATTTCTTTGTCGATTCCCGGCCGCACCCCGGTCTATCCCCAGCCTATGGTGGCTTACTCATCGGCCATTTCGCGCATCATATATTCCATATCGCGAAGCTTCTGTGCCATATCCCGAAACTGTGCTCTGGTCGGCTCGGTCTTATCGCTCTCCTTATAACAGATGCGATGCTCCATACTCGCCCAAAGATCCATCGACAAGGTACGAAGCTGCACCTCAACAGGATAATACTCCATCCCGTCCGTGTGATACACCGGCATTCCCAGGATCAGATGATAGCTCATATATCCGCTCGGCTTTGGGTTCTTCACATAGTCCTTCTCCCGCAGCATCAGGATATCGCTCTGACGCTTGATCATCTCGATCACGGAATAGATATCTTCCTCAAAATAGCAGATAATACGCACACCTGCAATGTCTGTGAGAGTCTCTCTGGCCTCATCCGCAGACACCGGGCGTTTCTTCTTTAAGAGCTTTTGCTCGATACTCTTCTTACGTTTGATCCGGTCCTGAATATGATGGATCGGATAATTCTTATACTTTAAACGGTAGTCCTGATTCAATGTATTCAGACGTACCAACAGATTGGCCGTGGCATCCTTATAAGGGATCACCAGCATATCATAATCCGCATCGGGGATCATGGACTGCTCTGTTTCCACGTTCAAAACCGCATCCATAACTGCTTCCATTACATATACCCCTTCCGGTGAAAAGAACGATCTGCATCCTCTTTCCACACTCTCCTTGTTATTATAGCACAAGGACAGTTTCTCTTCGTAAAAATCCGCGAAAGAAACCGTGAAAATTTTATGAACGCTTCCTGCCGAACCGATTCCCTTACCGTTCCTACGCCGGCTCAAACTGACTCTCGTAAAGGTTCGCATAGAATCCGTGCTGCGCCAAAAGGCTTTCATGATTTCCCTGCTCGACGATATGTCCGTCTTTTAACACCAATATTACATCAGCTTCCTTAATTGTACTTAAACGATGAGCCACGATAAAACTGGTCCTGCCCTTCATCATCAGGGCAAAGGCATTCTGGATCTTCAACTCCGTACGTGTATCGATCGACGATGTCGCCTCGTCTAAGATCAACATGGGCGGCAGAGCGAGCATCACACGAGCAATACATAACAGCTGTTTTTGGCCCTGGCTCAGATTTCCACCGTCTTCACCGATCACCGTATGATATCCATCCGGCATACGGCGGATGAATCCATGTGCATGCGCGGCCTTTGCCGCCTCCATCACTTCCTCTTCCGTCGCATCGGGACGCGCCATACGAAGATTATCCAGGATCGAGCCGGATTTTAACCAGGTTTCCTGTAAGACCATACCGAAGTTCTCTCGCAGACTCTTTCTGGTCACATTGCGGATCTCATGATCCGATATTAAGATTTCTCCATCGTTGACATCATAGAAGCGCATGAGCAAATTGATCAATGTCGTCTTGCCGCTTCCGGTCGGACCTACGATCGCCACCCTCTGACCGGGTGCCACATCGAGGTTTAAATCCTCGATCAAAGGTCTCTCTTTTACATAGGAAAAGTCCACGTTCTTCAACTCCACTTTTCCCGACACATCTGTCAAATTAACGGCGGATTCCGCAGACGCCACCTCGGGTTCTTCCTCGATAATCTCGAAAACACGCTGTGCGCAGGCGATCGCATTCTGCAATTCCGTCATGACACCACTGATTTCGTTAAAAGGCTTCGTATATTGGTTCGCATAGCTCAAAAATGTCGTCAAACGCCCTATAGTAAAGGATCCGCGCAAAACGGCAAACGCGCCGGTAATTGCGACAGCTGTGTACACCAGACCGTTCACGAATCGGGTGCTCGGGTTGGTCAGTGAGGAAAAGAAGGTCGCACGCATCGAAGAAGCGGCCAATTCTGCATTGATTCCTTCAAACCCTTCTAAAACATCCGCCTGTTTCGAAAAAGCGGTCACCACCCTCTGATTCGTGATCATTTCCTCAATATAGGCGGTTTGCGAGCTCCTCGCAGCACTCTGACGTTGGAACATGGCATAGGTGTTTTTTGCAATAAATGCCGCTACTATAAGAGAAACGGGCGTTATAATAACTACAACCAAGGCAATTGGCACGGAAATCGAGATCATAAAGCCCAAGGTACCCAAAATCGTCATGATCCCGGTGAATAATTGGGTAAATCCCATGAGCAGACCGTCCGCAAACTGGTCCACATCCGCGATCACCTTACTCACGATCTCACCGGTCGGATGGTTGTCCGCATATTTCAGCGGCAATATCTGCAATCTCTGAAATGCGTCCCGACGAATGTCGCGCACGACGCAATAGGTCAGTTTATTGTTGCATAAGCTCATTAAGTATTGTGCAAGAGCCGTAATCCCGATCAATGCGGCCATCTTCCACAGAATATCAAGAAGACCCTCAAAATCCACTTCCTTCGGTCCGATCGCACAGTCCACGGCCTGTCCCGTAAGGATCGGTAAAAACAAGGTCGATGTAACGGTGATCACCGCAAAAAGCAATGAGCCAAGCAGGAAAAACCAGTATTTCCGGATGTATCGAAGGATCTTTTTCATTACTGCGCTTCTGTTTTGTTCCATAGCCATATCCTCCTTTACGCCTCTGCCGACCGGTACTGGGAATCATAGATTTCCTTATATACCTTACAACTCTGTAACAATGCATCATGCGTTCCGATGCCTACGATCTCACCGTCATCCAAGACCAGGATACGATCCGCATGTGCAATGCTGGCCGTTCGCTGGGATACGATAAAGGTCGTGGGATGATAGGAAAGTGCCCGCAGTGCTTTTCTGAGTGCCGCATCCGTCGCATAATCAAGAGCCGAACTGCTGTCATCCAAGATCAACACCTCGGGACGGCGTACAAGGGCTCTCGCAAGTGTTAAACGCTGTTTCTGTCCGCCGGAGAAGTTTCTTCCTCCGGGTTCCACAACGGATTCCAAGCCATTTTCTTTGCCCAGGATGAAATCCTTGGCCTGCGCCACCGTAATGGCTTCCTCGATCGCTTCCTCCGAGGCATCGGCGTCCGCAAACACGAGGTTTTCACGGATCGTTCCCGCAAAGAGCGATGCCTTCTGCGGTACCAGGCCGAAGCGACGGCGCAACTTATCAATATCCATGGAACGGATGTCACGCCCTTCCAAATAGATCGCACCGCGCGTCACATCATACAGTCTGGGCAGGAGCTGCACGAGTGTGGATTTACCGGAACCCGTACCGCCGATCACACCGATGATCTCGCCCTTTTCCACTGTAAAGTCAATATCCGTAAGGGCCTCTTCCCTGCCGCCTTCGTAGGTAAAGCCCACATCACGGACAGCCAGAAACGGCGCCTTTTCTCCGTTTGATAACGGTAGTTTTTCTTCTTTTATCTCTGCCTCTTTCATGCCCTCGGGCAGTTCCAGACATTCCTCGATACGCTTCCCGCAGGCCACGGCCTTCGTTAAAAGCACGATCAGATTTGCCAGTTTGATAAGTTCCACGAGGATCTGTCCCATGTAGTTTACCAATGCGATCAGATCACCCTGTAAGAGCTTGCCGGTATCCACCAGGTTGCTGCCGCGATAGAGCAAGAGCACGAGGGCTAAGTTGATCATGGCATAGGTGAGCGGATTTAAGAGTGCGGAAAAGCGCCCCGCCTTCAGCTGCATGCCCGTCAATTCCTTATTTTCCTGCGCAAAAGCTTCTTTTTCCGTTTGTTCCCTGCCGAATGCACGGATCACACGGATGCCGTTTAAGTTCTCGCGTACCCGCAAAAGAACGGTATCCAGGCGCTGCTGCACCTTGCCGTAAAGCGGGATATTGAAAAAGACGATCGCAAATACCACGATTGCAAGTAAGGGGATCGCCGTACCGAAGACAACGGCTGCGTTGCCGTTTACGTAGTAGGCCATCGCAACGGCCCCTACCACCACGAAGGGTGAGCGCAAAAACAGGCGCAAGAACATATTGACGCCGTTTTGTGCCTGATTGACATCGACCGTCATACGCGTGATCAGCGTGGATGTGCCCACACGGTCGAGTTCATTAAAGCTTAAGGCCTGAATATGCTTAAACATTGCCTTTCGGATACCGGCTGCAAATCCCGTGGCCGCCTTTGCACTAAAGTACTGCGCGGTCAAAGAAAATGCGAGGCCGATCAATCCCAGTGCCACCATGACCAGCGACATCTTGATTATATAACTCTTGTTATTTCCCTTGATGCCGACCTCGATGATCGCCGAAATGACGAGCGGCACGATCAGTTCAAAGCTTGCTTCGAGCATCTTGAACAACGGAGCCAGGATGCATTCTTTTTTATAATCTGTCAGATACTTCTTGTAAATATTCATGCTCTCTCACTCTTCCACATAAATTACTGTTCTTTTTCCATACGGGATTTCCGTTTCTAATCCATACGGGATTCCGTTTCCGGTCCATGCAGGATTTCCGCTTCTACTCCATAAACGAATCGATGTAAGCGTAGATTTCTTCCCGTCCCTGCTTGGTAAGCGCCGAATACGGAAATAACGGAGCTTCCGATGAGATCTGCAGCTTCTTTCTCAGCATGCTGATGTGCTTTGCAAGCTGGGAGCGCTTGATCTTATCGGCTTTTGTGGCGATGATGACCGGCTCGTAGCCCTGCGACCGGATAAAGGTGAGCATCTGCACATCGTTTGCGGAAGGCTCGTGGCGCACGTCGATCAACAAAAAGATCCGCCGCAGCATTTCGGATGAATGCAGGTAACGCTCGATCATCTTTCCCCATTCCGCCTTTACTTCCTCGGATACATTCGCATATCCGTAGCCCGGAAGATCGACAAAATACATCTCATCGTTGATGTTATAAAAGTTGATCGTCTGTGTCTTGCCGGGTTGCGCGGAGGTACGCGCATAGTTTTTGCGGTTCATAAGGCCGTTTATCAGGGAACTTTTCCCGACGTTACTCTTTCCCGCAAATGCGATTTCCGGCAGTTCATTCTTCGGTAATACGGAGGTGATCCCGCAGACCGTCTCCAAATTCACGCTCTTGATAACCATAGCATCCTCATTTCCTATCGCTTGCCCATGCGAAATTACACGGACTATTCCATTCCATTCTTTTCTCACTGAGATTAACGAAAAAGCCGTCCATACAGGACGGCTCTTTGTCTGCATTGTAACTCTTATTCTTCACTTCGAAACTCTAACTTCGGACCGTCATTGCCCAAAACCGCATCTCTTGTGATGATGCACTTGGCGATCGTATCATCCGAAGGAATCTCATACATGACATTCATCATGGCCTTTTCTATGATGGAACGCAAGCCTCTGGCTCCGGTCTTACGCTTCATTGCCAGCTCGGCAATGCAATGAACGGCCTCATCTTCAAAGACGAGTTCCACTTCATCCATGTCAAATAACGCTTGATATTGTTTAACCAATGCGTTTTTCGGCTCTTTTAGGATCCTCTCCAATGCCGCTTCGTCGAGACCTTTGAGTGCGATCGAGATCGGCACACGTCCGATAAACTCGGGGATCAAACCGTATTTCACAAAATCCTGTGCCGTTACATCTTCAAAGAGCTTGTCGACATCCGGATTGGCCTTGCTGGAGATCGAAGCATTAAATCCGATCCCGCTGCGGTCCAGTCTGGCTTCTACGATCTTTTCGAGACCGTCGAACGCTCCGGCGCAGATAAACAGGATATTCGTCGTGTCGATCTGAAGCATCTCCTGGTGCGGATGCTTTCTTCCTCCCTGCGGGGGAACATTGGCAACCGTGCCTTCGATGATCTTTAACAGAGCCTGCTGTACACCTTCGCCGGATACATCACGGGTGATGGAGACATTCTCGCTCTTTTTTGTGATCTTATCGATCTCATCAATATAGACAATGCCGTACTGTGCTTTATCGATATCATAATCCGCTGCCTGAATGAGCTTTAACAGGATGTTCTCCACATCCTCACCCACATAACCGGCCTCGGTCAGGGTTGTCGCATCGGCAATGGCAAAGGGAACATTGATGATCTTTGCCAGGGACTGTGCAAGATAGGTCTTACCGGAACCGGTGGGACCGATCATGATGATGTTACTCTTCTGGAGCTCCACATCCAGATCCTTATCGGAAGTGATCCTCTTATAATGGTTGTAAACCGCTACGGAAAGGACCTTCTTGGCCTCTTCCTGTCCGATCACGTATTCGTCTAAGAATTCCTTGATCTCCTGCGGCTTTAAGAGGTTGATGTCTGTTTTGACTCTTTCTTCCTCTTCTTCCTCGAGTTCCTCCTCAATGATGTCCATGCAAAGTGAAATACAATCATCACAAATATAGACACCATCCTGGCCGGCGATCATCTTTCTTGCCTGATCCTGTGTTTTGTTACAAAATGAGCATCTGATTTTGCCCTGTGGTGTTTTTGCCATCTTACTTTTTCTCTTCCTCTTCCTTACGGGAAGTTACGATTTTGTCAACCAAACCGTATTCCAGAGCTTCTTCGGCACTCATCCAGTTGTCACGCTCGGTATCGGCTGCCACAATATCAAAGGGCTTTCCGGTATTCTCGGATAACATACGGTTCAATTTCTCTTTCGTCTTTAAAATATGCTTTGCAGCGATCTCAATCTCGGTTGCCTGCCCCTGCGATCCGCCGGAAGGCTGATGGATCATGATCTCCGCATTGGGAAGTGCCATTCTCTTGCCCTTCTGGCCGCCTGCCAAAAGGAATGCACCCATGCTGGCAGCCATACCGATGCAGATCGTGCTTACATCACACTTGATATACTGCATGGTATCATAGATCGCCATACCGGCCGATACCGAACCGCCGGGGGAGTTGATATATAAATGAATGTCCTTATCCGGATCTTCCGCTTCCAAAAACAGAAGCTGTGCCACAACAATGCTGGCAGAAGTATCATTCACTTCCTCGCCCAAAAAGACGATACGGTCTTTTAATAATCTGGAGTAAATATCATATGAGCGCTCGCCGCGACTGGTCTGCTCTACGACATAAGGAATTAAGCTCATCAAAAAACCTCCTTTGATAAAACGATTTATTTCTCTTTTGCGTTGTCTGTTACAAAATCAGCTGCCTTGGTAACCTTGAGATCGTTCATGATCTCCTTCTTACCCTCTTCGCCGAGCATAGCCTCTACCTTATCGATGCCCATCTGATAAGCATCGGCAAGCTTCTGAAGCTCTGCCTGATAATCTTCGTCGGAAACCTCGATGTTCTCGGCTTCCACAACCTTCTCAAGTACAAGTCTGGACTGAATTCTCTTCATAGCCTGCGGCTTTACCTGATCGAACATAGCCTCGGCACTGGAGCCGGTCAGCTTTACATACTGCTCGAAGTTCAGACCCTGCATCTGGATACGCTGTGCAAACTCATCCACCATCTGCTTCTGAACGGTCTTTACATATGCGTCCGGGATCTCCATCTCACTGTCTTCGATGATCGCATCGATGACTGCCATCTGCTTGGTATCCTTTGCGGAACTCTCCTTACGCTCTGCGATGTTCTTCTTTACATCTTCCTTATATTCATCCAAGGTCTCAAACTCGGAAACTTCGGAAGCGAACTCATCGTCAAGTTCCGGAAGCTCTTTCTCTTTGATCTCATGGATCTTTACCTTAAATAATGCCGGCTTACCTGCAAGTGCCTCTGCCTGATATCCCTCGGGGAAGGTAACGTTGACATCCACATCGTCTCCGATGTTCTTTCCGATCAACTGATCCTCGAAGTTATCAATGAAGGAATGAGAACCGATGGTCAGTTCATAATCCTCGCCCTTGCCGCCTTCAAATGCCTCACCGTCAACGAAGCCTTCGAAGTCAATGACTGCGATATCACCTTCTTTTACCGGGCGATCTTCTACGGAGATCATACGCGCATTGTTCTCGCGCTCTCTGTCGATCACTTCCATGATCTCATCTTCCGTAACTTCCGTCTCAACCTTATCGATCTCAACGCCCTTATACTTACCAAGCTTTACTTCCGGCTTGATGGCGACGGTTGCCTCGAATACGAAGGGCTCGCCTGCCTGAAGGGTGATCACCTTGATCTCGGGAGAAGAAACGATCTCTTCTTCCACTTCATCGTATGCCTTCTCGTATTCTACCTGAATGAGGTCGTTTGCAGCCTCCTCCAAGAATACGCCCTTGCCGTACATCTTTTCGATCATCGCACGCGGAACCTTACCCTTACGGAAGCCCGGTACGGAAATGCTGTTTTTATTACGCTGATATGCCTTCTCAGTTGCCTTATCGAGAGTCTCTGCATCGACCTCGATCGTCAGCTTTGCCATGTTCTTTTCCAATTTTTCAAGTTTTACGCTCATTTAAACAGTTCTCCTTCTAATGCTCTTTGCGAACCTTCTTTCCCATGCTCGCAATCATTTATCGATTATAGCACAAGAATGGTAAAAATAAAAGCAAAAATCCAAAAAACAAAAAGCAAAAAGGATTGTCCCTTTGGAAAGACAATCCTTTTCACTCGTTGTTTTGTGAACCCCTTACTACATAACCCTTTTACACAATCTCATAGTACCACATGGAAAAAGAAAAAAAACCACCTTTAGCGGGTGGTTTTTCATCCTAATATACAATTTTTTCCGCCATGGCATCGCTCGCCGCCTGTCCTTCAAAGCGCGCAATGATCGCAAGTCCGAAGTCGATCGCCGTTCCCATGCCGCGGCTTGTCGTGATATGATCGCTCACGACCACCTTATCTTCCGAAATCTCACAGCCCATGGATGCATCCAGACATCCCGGATACGAGCAAGCCTTTCTTCCTTTTAATATGCCGAGTCTTCCGAATACCCCCGGCGCCGCACAGATCGCACCGATCGGCTTTTTCTTCGCATCGAAGGCAAGAACCGCCTTTGTGAGAGGCTCACAGGCCTCCAAATGTTTGGTTCCCGGCATGCCGCCCGGCAGGATCAGCATATCAAACGCATCAAAATCCAGCCCCGCGATCACAGCGTCCGTACCGATCTTTATCGCGTGCGAACCCTCCACCTCAGGCGTTTCATTGATGGAGACCATACATACCTCTTCCCCGGCTCTGCGCAAGAGATCCACCACGATCAATGCCTCGCACTCTTCCACGCCGTTTGCCATAAACACAGCTACTTTTGCCATAACACCCTCCTTGTAAAAGAACGATTTTCTTATTATACTAAATAACAAAGGATCCGGATTAATTTTAACATAAATCCCATGCATTGGAAACGTTGCAGTTATAAGAAATCGGATCGTGTATAAAGAGGGAAAACTATGGAAATCGAGAGAAAATTCACCATTCAGGCCCTGCCTGAGAACCTTGCGGATTACGAATGCCGGCACATGCGACAAGCCTATCTGTGCACCGAGCCGGTGGTGCGCATCCGTCAGGATAACGAAAGGTATTACCTTACTTATAAAGGAAGCGGTCTGATGGCCAGAGAGGAACGCAACCTCCCCCTGACCGAGGAAGCCTTCCGGCATATGCTCCCAAAAGCCGACGGGCTTGTCATAACAAAAGACCGTTATGTCATTCCCATCGAGAATGCGCAATTTGACATAGACTTCCTTATGGAAGAAGAAGCAAAAAAAGAACAGCCCCGCGACCGTGCGGCCGTCGAGGCTGAATTGAAAACCTTGCAATTATCGATCGAATTGGATATTTTCTCCATGCCCCGGGATCTGATCATGGCGGAAATCGAGTTTCCGACCGTTGCGATTGCAAAGGCATATATCCCGCCGGAATGGTTCGCCGAAGACGTGACCGAAGACAGACGGTATCACAATTCCAATATTTCTCAGGGTCCGGAAGACTTCTAATCTTCTTTTTTCACTTTCTTTTCTTCCGGTTTCTCCGCTTTTTTCTTTGTTTTCTTGGCAGTCGCTTTGTCGGCTGCCTTTCTTTTTTTGGCTTCCGCCTTTACTTCTTTTGCAAAAAGCTTCTCCGGCAGACGGAAACTGCGCTTTGTCAGAGCATAGATCTTTGCGACACACTCGTCACTAAGTCCTTCGGTCATACGCCATCTCCAATCGTCTCCGATCGTGGACGGCTCATTGATCCTGGCTTCATTGCCGAGTCCCAGATAATCCTGCACCGGAATGATCGCCGTATCCGCAATGCTCATCATACTCATCGCGATCAGACCGTCCGGAATATCCATATCCCGCCTGATCCCCAGATATTCTTTGGCAAATTCCCGATCCGCTTTGCTTAAACTCTTTGCCCAGCCTGCTGCCGTTTCGTTATCATGCGTACCGGTATAGACCACACAGTTCTTATTGTATTTATGCGGCAGGTACTCGCTCTCCTCATAACCGTAGAAAGCAAACTCCGTGATCTTCATGCCCGGATAACCGGTCTTTTTGACCATGTTCCGAACCTCATCCGTAAGAAAACCCAGGTCTTCCGCGATCACGGACTGCGGACCGAGTTTTTTCTTCATGCAGATAAACAGATCCAATCCCGGACCTTGTTCCCAATGACCGAACTCTGCCGTCGGATCTCCGTAGGGGATCGAGTAATAGGATTCAAACCCGCGGAAATGATCGATGCGGACCACATCATAAAGTTCAAAGCAGAAGGCCATTCGTTTCATCCACCACGCATAACCGGTTTTCTTATGATACTTCCAGTCATACAAAGGATTCCCCCAAAGCTGGCCGGTCGCGGAAAACGCATCCGGCGGGCATCCTGCCACACCGAGAGGCACCAGATTGTCATCCAACTGAAAGAGTTTGGGATCGGACCAGGTATCCGCACTGTCAAACGCAACGTAGATCGGAATGTCCCCGATGATCGCAACGCCCTTTTTGTTGGCATATTTCTTCAGCTTCTTCCACTGCCTGTCAAATTCAAACTGCAGAAATTCATAGAACTTCATTTCTTTTTCCAGGTCTTTTTTATACTTTTCCACCGCCTTCTTTTTGCGCAGACGGATGTCTCTGTCCCACGCGGTAAACGGAAGGCCGCCGAACGAATCCTTGACTGCCATGTAAAGCGCATAATCATCCAGCCAGAACCGGTTCTTCTTTAAAAACTTCGCATACTTTTCTTCTTTGGTCTCATCAAAACGAGCGTAGGCCTTTTTTAAGAGCGGATAGCGGTTATAGTAGAGTTTTTCATACTCGATCCAATCCGCACGATCAAATAAGTCAGCCTTGTCACATTCTTCTTTTGTCAAAAGTCCCTCTTCGATGAGCATCTCAAGGTCGATGAAATACGGGTTTCCCGCAAAAGTGGAAAAAGACTGGTATGGGCTGTCCCCATAACCAGTCTGTCCCAAAGGCAGAATCTGCCAAAAGCTCTGACCTGCTGCCTGCAGCGCATCCACAAACTCATATGCACTTTTTCCGAACGTCCCGATCCCGTAATTGGCAGGCAAACTGAAGATCGGGCATAATACACCGGCTTTTCTCATACAAACTCCCCAAACTATCCTTTACTTTAAATGCCAGATATCTCTGTTGTAATCTTCAATGGTACGATCGGATGAGAAGAATCCGGCTTTTGCAATGTTTACGAGCATCATCTTTTTCCATTTCTCGCGATCCAGATAATCCTCAAACATATGGTCCTTGGTCACCACGTAATCCCTGAAGTCAAGGAGTGTCATGAACCAGTCTTTGTTTAAGAGTTCCTTATAAAGTCGCTCTAAGTTTTCTTTATCACCCACGGCCATCACTTCGTCGCTGATGATGAAATCAACGGCTTCTTTTACCATGGGGTCGTTATCGTAATACTTCTTCGAAACATAATCGGCCTTGTCATAATGCTTGATGACCTGCTCACTCTTCTCACCGAAGATATAGATATTGTCATCGCCGACCAGTTCGTGGATCTCAACGTTTGCGCCGTCGCTCGTACCGAGCGTTACCGCACCGTTTAACATGAACTTCATGTTACCGGTACCGGATGCCTCCTTGGAAGCCAGGGAAATCTGCTCGCTGACATCACAGGCAGGGATCAGACGCTCCGCATAGCTTACGTTGTAGTTCTCCACCATCACCAGTTTCATATACTGATTGACATCTGCGTCATTATTAATGATCTCCTGCAGACAAAGGATCAGATGGATGATATCCTGTGCGATCACATAGGCAGGTGCAGCCTTTGCACCGAAAATGAACGTAAGCGGTGTGGACGGCTTCTTTCCTCCCTTGATCTCGAGATACTTGTGGATGATGTAGAGCGCATTCATCTGCTGGCGCTTATACTCATGCAGTCTCTTGATCTGAATATCGAAGATGGAATCGGTATTTAAACTGACTCCTTCGTTTTCCTTGATGTAGGCCGCAAGCTCTTCTTTTTTCTGTTTCTTGATGGCTTCGAGCTTGTTTAAGAATACCGGATCGTTTTCTTTTGCCAGGAGCTTCTCGAGTTCCTTCGCATCCTTCTTGAATCCGTCGCCGATCGCATCGGTGATAAGTCCCGCCAAAGGACGGTTACAGGATAAGAGCCATCTGCGGAAGGTGATACCGTTGGTCTTGTTGTTGAACTTCTCCGGATAGATCTCGTAGAAGTGATGCAGCTCGGTATCCTTTAAGATCTCGGTATGGATCGCAGCAACACCGTTTACGGAGAAACCGTAGTGAATGTCGATGTGGGCCATATGTACACGATCGTCCTTATCGATGATCTGTACCTTGGGATCTTTGTATTTCTTAGCCACGCGCTTATCCAGCTCTTTAATATAAGGAATGAGCTGCGGAACAACCTTCTCCAAATACTCCAGCGGCCACTTCTCAAGCGCTTCCGCAAGGATCGTGTGGTTCGTATATGCACAGGTCTTGGAAACCACGTCGATCGCCTCGTCCATGGTAAAGGCCTTGTCCTCCACCAGGATACGGATCAGCTCCGGGATCACCATGGTGGGATGCGTATCGTTGATCTGGATCACGGCATGCTCGTTCATGCGGCGAAGATCCACCTTGTTGTCTTTTAATTCCTTTAAGATCAGCTGTGCACCGTTGCTTACCATGAAATACTGCTGGTAGATACGAAGCAGGTTTCCGGCCTCATCCGAATCATCGGGATACAGGAAGAGGGTTAAGTTCTTTGCGATATCTTCTTTGTCAAAGTCGATCCCCTTCTTTACGATGCTCTCATCCACGGTCTCCACATCGAACAGGCGGAGCTTGTTCACACCGTTCTTATATCCAACGACATCAATGTCATATAATCTTGACTTTACGGTCAGATCGCCAAACGGCACTTCGAAGCTGACATCCGTCTTGGTCAACCAGCTCTGCTTCTCGATCCAATCGTTCTTTTGCGCGGTCTGCTTACGGTTCTTAAACTCCTGCTTGAACAGACCGAAGTGGTAGTTTAACCCGATACCGTCGCCGGGAAGACCGAGGGTCGCGATGGAATCCAAAAAACAAGCCGCCAAACGACCGAGACCGCCGTTACCCAAGGACGGCTCCGGTTCTGCCTCTTCGATCACGGACAATTCCTTTCCGTGATCCTTTAAGATCTTTTCTACTTTGTCATATATTCCGAGATTGATCAGATTGTTGGACAAAAGCTTACCGATCAAAAATTCCGCGGAGATATAGTATACCTTCTTGTCTCCGGAGATCGGCTCGGTCGCACCCATCAAAGCTTTCGTAAGCTGTAAAAGGATGTAATACAGTTCTTTGTCCGTTAAGTCTTCTACCGTCTTGCCGTAATTATCCTGCGCAAGCTTTTTGATCTGATCTTCCATTTTTGTTTCAATGATTTCTCTTTCCAGTGTCATTTTCTTTCTCCCGTTATCCTCAAAAAGGATTTTTCATTCGTGTAAATTTTTGCCTTTTACACTGCCTAAAATTGTACCAAAAAAGCGCTCTGTTGTAAAATACTATTTACTTTTTGGGGAAAATGATTTAGCATTTTGAAAGAGGTAAAATTTTTAGAAAAAGGAGATTAGCTATGAATTTATCACCACTTCAAAAAGCAAGATATGAGTACTCTCCCAAGCTCCCGGGCATGCTGCGTAACGGTATTTCCGAGATCTGCGTAAACGAGGGTGCCGAGACAAGTTCCGTTGCGGATCAGGACAAGATCAAAGCCCTCTTCCCCAACACCTACGGAAAGAAAGAGATCACCTTCGCAAAGGGTGCAAACACATCCGAAGCAAAGAAGCAGGTTGTCGGCGTTATTCTTTCCGGCGGACAGGCTCCGGGCGGACACAACGTTGTTTGCGGTCTTTACGATGCATTAAAGGCAACCAACAGTGAGAA
The DNA here is from genome assembly GCA_024690725.1 of Lachnospiraceae bacterium. GTDB lineage: Bacteria > Bacillota > Clostridia > Lachnospirales > Lachnospiraceae > UBA2882. The sequence continues at coordinate 988 of JAILOQ010000072.1, read as the reverse complement.
CGTTCTCTACGGTTTCAAGAACGGTCCGAGCGGTTTGATCGAAGACGATTATCTCATCTTTGACGATGCTTACATTGATGAGTACAGAAATACCGGCGGTTTTGATATCATCGGTTCCGGTCGTACTAAGTTAGAGACCGAGGAACAGTTCGCCATCGCTTCCGAAGTATGCAGAAAACACGGAATTACCGCCATCGTCATCATCGGCGGTGACGACTCCAATACCAACGCAGCGGTTCTGGCTGAATACTTTGCAGCCCATAATACGGGTGTTCAGGTAATCGGCTGCCCGAAGACGATCGACGGTGACCTCAAGAACGAAGACATCGAATGCTCATTCGGCTTTGATACCGCAACCAAGACTTACAGCGAACTGATCGGCAACATCGAGAGAGATGCCAACTCAGCAAAGAAATACTGGCACTTCATCAAGGTCATGGGACGTTCAGCTTCCCATGTTGCCCTGGAATGCGCTCTCAAGACCCAGCCTAACATCTGCCTGGTAGGTGAGGAAGTAGCCGCCAAGAAGATGTCATTATCAGCCATCGCCGATTACATCACCGATTCAGTAGCTGCCAGAGCTGCCAACGGCATGAACTTCGGCGTCGCGATCATTCCTGAAGGAATCGTTGAATTCATTCCGGAATTCTCCGTTCTGATCAAGGAGATCAATGAGCTTCTCGCCGGCAGCAAGACTGAAGAGTTCAATGCTCTGCCAAGCTGGGAAGAGAAATACGAATATATCAAGAAGGGAATCACTCCTGAATCATTTGCCGTCTTTGCACTGCTTCCGGTTGGAATCCAGCAGCAGCTCTTCCTCGAAAGAGACCCGCACGGCAACGTTCAGGTATCTCTGATCGAATCCGAGAAACTCTTCTCAGCCATGGTCAAGGAAAAACTTGCTCAGAGAAAGAAAGCCGGAACTTACAAGGGTAAGTTCTCACCTCAGCATCACTTCTTCGGATATGAGGGCAGATGTGCCTTCCCG
>JAILOQ010000071.1 GCA_024690725.1 Lachnospiraceae bacterium | reverse complement strand
TTCGTAGCCTCTCGCAATCGGTCGCCGTGCGACACCGTTATTACATGAAAAGGTCGGCCCGATCGCTCGGGCCAACCTGCATGTCAAACTTAGTTTACGAAACCGAAGTGCATCGGATCTCCTGAGTAGCCGCCCCAGCCGAATCCGTACTTCGCACAGATTCTCTGAATGGTACACCCTTCGTAGATCGTGTATGCTTTCTTCTGCTTTTCAAGAATGGTCTTGGTAGCCATCTTGTCCCACTTCGTCTTTGTTACGACCTCGTTCTTTGCCACGTTCACGCCCGTACTAAGGTCAAAACTAGCACCAAATGCATGCGTGGACAGGATCTTGGAATTTCTCGTATCCACACGGTACTCATAGCCAACACACTTGTTCGCCTGAATGACCGGCTGATCGGCACTGTGATAGATCTCGTGGAACATCAAGGTGATGTAATCTGCCAAGTGTCTGTTTACGGTAAGCGTCACCATCTTGCCAACCTTGGTCATGGACTTGGTGTCCTTGAAATCCCATACCGGAACGGTGATCTCTTTCTGCATTGCGATACAATCTGCCTGCGATACGCTGATATCATACAGGTTCATACCGCGCTCCTCGCTGATGAGATACCACTTCTGAGCGGTGGACATGTTCTTTACATATTCCACGGTCAGCTGATCGTCGATCGGTACGTAAGTACCTCTGGTGATGCCGTACTTATTGCAAAGATTGGTGAACTCCTGGCTGTTCGCGAAACCGGAGAATACGTGGCTGCGGTTTACACCGACGCTCATCTTGTTCAGCCATGTTGCCATACCGGTTGCATCTGCGCTTCTGTCAAACATTGCCGCATACAGATGCTGTACAAAGTCCATATTTGCAAGACCTTTGTTGGAAAACTCTGCCGAGAATACAAAACCTGCCGCAACCTCGGAACCGCTCTTCTCATGGCTCCAAAGAAGGTTTGACCAATATGCTAATCCGCTTGCATCGGGTTCTCTGTCGAGGCAAACACTGTAAAGTCTGGTGACGAATGCGGTCACACCATCGGTCGCACCACATTTCGAACAAGATCCGTGCGCTACGGTACCGTACTGCGGGAGCGTGCATCCAACGCCTACGCTGATGCCTGCATCCTTACAGATGTTCTTAAACTCGGTACTCATTACGAAGCCGTTGAAGACTTCCTCGCGGGTCATACCGTTTTCCATTGCTTTCTGCCAGCTTGCAAAGCCGTTTGCATCGGGCTCTCTTCCCATGAAAGCCGCATACAGCTTCTTGATGTAGCAGTCATTGCAGTAGTTCTTATTCTGGAACTCGCCGGAGAAGATGAAACCGTAAGCTACCTGGCTGCCGGTCTGTGTCTTATTCCGAAGCTTTGTGGACCAGTCCTGCAAACCTGCGGCATCCGGCTCTCTGTCGAGACATACCGAATACAATCTGGTAACAAAAGCTTCGATTGTTGATGCTTCCTCTTCCAATTCGCCTTCCTCGTAGACTTCCGTCATCGTTTCTTCGAGTTCCGCATCGTCGATCTCGATATCGTCGACCTTTGCTTCGTCCTTCTTTACAGTGTCGACTGCCGTATTCTGAGATACCTGCCCCTCAGTTACCGGCTCGGCGCTGACATTTTCAGCACCCAGGCTCAATCCCAATACCAGGGATAAAGCCAACATGGATCCAACCAATCCCATGCCTGATCTTTTCATTCCTTCATGCCCTTCTTTCTACATAATCCCTGTTAACAGTTACATTACTTGCTTCTGCAAAGGCTCATTCCTCCACCCAACAGGATAAAAAGAAACGGCGTACAACAAACCGTCATGTAACAGAAGAAGTTGTGACACAGGTAGGAAACAATGCAGGCGATGAATCCCACAAATATCCCATTTCCTTCTGTCAGACGTGTTTTAGCCGTATCTTTCGCGGCCTTCGCAAATCTAGCAATTATTATACCATAGAACACTATATATTGCGATACCCCAATTATGCCAAATGAGATCAACGAATTGAGGATTTCGTTGTGTGCATTCGTTAGGATCCGATCGCCCCACATCTCTTCGAGGCGTTCCGCGTAAAGCGCATACGCATAAGAGCGGAAGCCGTCCGGTCCCACGCCGAACAGTTTATGAGCAATATCCATATCCTTAAACATCTGCCAGCTAAGTTCCCAGGTTCTTCCGCGGCCGTTTCCCCAGTTCTCGCCCCAGGTCAGATACGGCACCTGTTCCGTCACGGCCCGGATGCTGTCAGGCAACGTCCCTTTTGCGCTTCCCATTAAGATCCCCGCTGTAAAAAGAACGATGAGCGCCGCCAGCGCGTATACGACGATGCGTACGATCCGGGCGATCTTTGTGTAAAGCTCGGGGATCTCACCTTCTTTGTCCAAGTGGTTTGTATAAAGGTAGAACGCAAACCAAAAGAGGATCGCGAAGGTCACAAGCAGGATCATGCGCGTATCGAAGAGTAAGAAGTTACTGATCGCATCAAATTCGATGATGGTATTCGGCTTTGCCATGAACAAAAACTTCATAAAAAGCGGTGCCAGGACAGAGAGTACGAGCACACGCGAAAATCGCAACATTTTCCAAGGATCCGGCAGGGAAAACCATAAAAGAACGGCCATCATGCCGAAAAATCCCATGTAGGCGCTGTCGGCGTTTGCGGTCACGATCGTGCAAAAACCGAGGAAGGAAAAGAGGCCGGAAAGGACCTGCAGATAGGTTTTCTTCGCGTACCAGAAGACGCACACACCGAGCGGCAAAACGGTGCAGACAAAGCTCGTATACCACGTCTGCTGCCCCAAGGTCGATAAGAACTGGTTTTTGTAATTGTCCGCGATCCCTTCGTAGGTGCCGAGCGGATCGATGAGGAGTCTGTGCAGGATCCCGAACAGATAGGTCAGTGCGCTTACCGCGGTAAGGACCCAAAGCGTGATCTTTGCATAGAGACCGAAGAAGGCGTTGAAGTAATAGAGTAAGCCGAAGCTAACCAGGGAAAAGATTCCCATGTACCAGCCGGGATATCCCATCACGCATTCACTGAAATTCCCTCCCACAGCTGCCGACAACACGCTGAATAAAAGGAAAGATGCGAGTATGATCTCCGGCAGGTATTCCTTCGGATTTTCCTTTACGGCATGGATGACATCCGTAAACGCGCCCATGTTCTCGACGAAATAAAAGACGAGAAGGATCAGCCAGATGCCGCAGCCTACGATCACAAGAAGTTTGTAGATCTCAAACTTACAGTCACCGACACCGTAATAGCCGTCCTTTAAATAAAGCGGCACCATTACGGAGATCGCACAGCTTACGATCACCGTCATATATTCCAAGAGCGTCAGGGTGATGCTTTTCTTTTCCTTTGTCTGCACATTACCCTTTGCTAACTTATTTGACATTTTCTTGTCTCCTCTCAAAGGTGGACATGGCAAGGTACTTGCCGTCCAACACCTTTTTTAGTTCTTCGCGCTTTCTTACATATTCCCTCTGCGACATCTCCACGTCGTTTAAGCAGACGGAAAGGTAGCGCTCATCGTGTAAGGCCCCTCGCAGCTCGCGCGCCGTCTCACTCACTTCATGATACGCGTTTCTTGCGCGCTTTGCAAAAAAGTCGCCGGATAAGAGCTGCTCGTAGCGGAACACATAGCTCGTCACGTCGGATGCGGTCCGTATCATATGAAGACAGGTCTGATCGAGCACGTTTCCGTCCCGCTCCCAGACCTTTTCGCACGTTCTTTTTAAAAGCGGCATCGGACCGTGCGGATTGTAGATGCCCTGCAGTCTTTTAAACGGGAGCAAAAGTAAGGTTCTTAAGTTTTCTTTCCCGTAGGAAGGCCGCATCCAGTCAGCGAGGTTTTTTAAGATCGCATTCCTGTCATAATGGCGGTTTACCAGGTTCATATTCGCAAACTGAATGCCCGCAAACTCGGGGTCCTTGCCGTTGATCCCGTTTAAGGCCGCCTCATCTGCCGGCAGTCCCTGATAGAAGAAATCCTCCGGTTTCGTTTTATGCGTCAATAAAAAGTCATCGTTAAAGAAGACAAACTGCTCGGAAAGTCCGGGGATCCTGTGGAGGTTTAACTCGATCGTATTGGCGTTGAACGTCGGCAGGTACTCCTTCGGAATAAAGTCCTTATGGTCCACGATACGTACCTTCGGGTTAGCCTCGTCTAACCAATCGGGCTTTTGCGCATCCGTCACCAGATAGACGCGGTGCACCCAGGAGGCATACTTCTCAATGCTGCGGAAGAGATACCGTAGCGTTCCCCAGTCTCGATAGCGGTAGTCGGATCCCGATGTTTTCTCGTTTCCTTCAGCCGCGGATCGTCCGGTCGCATCCTGCGCCGTTTCCTGTGCTACTTCTTGAGCCGCTTTCTGTGTGGGAGCCGCAGTATATTTTATTTTCTTCGCCTGCCAAGCGGGATCCGCTCCGTCCACCCAGGCGATCACAAAATCAATCTTTGTTCGTTCGTTCATGTATC
>JAILOQ010000047.1 GCA_024690725.1 Lachnospiraceae bacterium | reverse complement strand
GAAGCAGCGTGGAATCGGGCGTGGATGAGAAAACGGGCGTGCCGATCTACAGTGCGTACAGCGGTTCGAGCCATGCGCCGACAGATGCCGAGATGGATACCTTCGATGTCATGATCGTGGATATCCAGGATGTGGGTGTGCGCTATTATACGTATTACATTACGATGTATTATCTCATGGATGCCTGCAGCAAAAAGGGCAAGGAAGTGATCGTTTTGGACAGGCCCAATCCCAACGGATTCTATACGGACGGTCCGATCCTAAAAGACGGGTTTCATTCCGGCGTCGGTGTGCTGCCGATCCCGGTGGTACATGGTATGACGATCGGGGAGCTCGCTCTTATGATCAACGGAGAAGGGTGGCTGTCCGCGGGCAAAGGAGCCTGTAAGCTTACGGTCGTTCCCTGTGACGGTTATACGTATGATACGAAGTATGCGCTCCTTAAAAATCCTTCACCGAATTTAAAGAGCATGCATGCCATCTATCTCTATCCGTCCGTTTGTTATTTCGAGAATACCGCCGTTTCCGTGGGACGCGGAACGAACCGTCCGTTTGAGGTGTTCGGAAGTCCGTATCTGGAGGGTGGGGAATATACCTTTTCGTTTACGCCCGTTTCCATGGAAGGGGCGACGAGTCCGGTCTTTGAAGGGCAGGTCTGCTACGGACAGGACCTGGGAGAGATTCCGGATGAGGAGATCTTTTCGGAGGGGATCGATCTTTCGTATCTCATAGACGCCTATCGCGCCATGCAGCAGTTAAACCCTTCGATCGACTTTTTCGGGACGCCTTCCGGCGGGCAGTATTACATCGACAAACTCTTCGGAACGGACAGCGTCAGAAAGCAGGTGGAAGCCGGAAAAAGTGCGGAAGAGATCGAGGCTTCCTGGCAGACGGAGATCGAGGAATTTTGCCGAAAACGCGCACCTTATCGATTGTACGAATAAAGATGCAAAAAAGTATGGAGACTGTTGCACTTGTGTTGCGATTGTGATGCAGAGCATATATTATAAATAGTGTAAGAACAACACGTTCTTTGCGGATAAATTGGGGAGGATGAGTAGGAAAGAATGAAACTGGTTTGGATCTCTTATGAGCAGATAGAGTATTTTAGGGAATTGGTCCCGCCGATCTACATGGATATGATGGGGCTTCCGAATTGTTTCGCACTCGGTGCCGTGAGCGAAGAGGACGAATACGATGTTGCGGCAGGTATTGTGATCTTTACGATGCACCCCGGAAACCGGAGCGTGATCCAATGGTTCTACGTAGCCGATGCATATGAGAATCTGGGTCTCGGTACGGATCTTTTGGAGGCGATCCATGTCATGCATAAGGACACGGAAGGGAAGAAACTCTCCGTTTTGATCGGTGAGGACGAGGTCGATAAAAACGACTGGTCCGTTGCGGCATCTTTCTTTTTGGACCGTGGCTTTCACAGGATCAAGAAGCTGCCGGGAATGTGGTATTTCCCCGTGAAGCGGCTTTTAAAGCAGACGTTCTTTGACAAGGCGCTCAGAGAAGAAAAGCTTTTGGGAGACGTTGTGGCCTGGAAAGACTTAAGCGAAAAGGAACGGGATCATTTGCTTAAGGCGTGCGGAGAAGATCTTCCCAAGGAGATTCCGAATCGGGCGACATACGATCCGGAATATTCTTGTGTGGTACGGTCCGCGCAGGGATTCGCGGGTGTGTTTTTGATAAGAAAAGGCGGGAATACTTGTTTTCCCGTGCTTTTAAAGGCGGACAGTCTGGAATTCGAGGAGAAGCTTGTTATGGCAGCAATGCTACAGGCCTGCGAGAGGGACGATCCGGATGAGAAGGTCATGATCATGGCATATAAACTTACGACAGCGGATAAGATGGATTGGTATCTTCCGGATGTAAACGGAGCTGCTGTTGTTCTTTTGCAGGAAGAAGTATAGGAGGGACCGCATGGATTCATTGGGCAATTTAAATCAAACAGAGGAAAAGAAGGAAGAACGGCAGTTTTACAATATCAATACCGTAGAGGAGAAAGCTAACGTCCCTCAGGATGTTGCATTGGGAAACGTGCAACAAGAGCAGCAAGCGATCAATATCAATGCTGTGGAAAACGTGCAACAAGAGCAGCAAGCGATCAATATCAACGAGGTGCAGCAGAAAGAAGTAAAAAAAGAACTCGTGGTAGCGCCGCTTGAGACAGAAAAGGTCCGGATCGAGGAATTAAATGCGCGCCGTATGACAAGACCCGTGCGCGGCTTTAAGGATATGACCAATATGGAATTGCGTCTTTTTAACGCAAAGCGGGGCGAAAAAAAAGACGGCAAGGAAATGAAAAAGATCAAGGAGTTGCATACGAGCATTCTTGGTTATGAAAATGTGGCGGTGACGCAGGAAAACGAAAAGAAGATCACCGATATGCTGGTGAAAATGAGCGAGCTTTGCAAAGTGTGTGATGCCTATGTTGCAAATCACAATCCCTGGACCGATGTGGGAAAAGAACGTATGAAGCTGGTCAAGGAGCTGCGTATCAAAACGAACCTGCAAAGGGATGCGTTTATGGACGTGAGTAAGACCTTGAAGGGGTGGTATAAGGAATTCTCTGTTTCGGATGTGTTTGTGGCCATGCAAAAGGGAATATCCCTGGCAGAAAAGAAGATGACAAAAGAAGGTACCGCAGGCACCATGAAAGAGTATGACGATGTTCTGTCCGGGCTGAAGACCCATGTGCAAAAAGAGGTCATGGCTTCTCACGTCAAAACATATGCGGAAGAAGCAACGGATCGTGCCATTAACGTTCGAAACAATCTGTCTTTCGATATCAAGAAAAAGACAAGTTATAAAGAGAGCGTGGCATTGGCCGAGTTTTGCACGGAAGGTGATAAGCAGTACAGTGAGTGGATGAAGACCTACACCAATGCAGGTGATGCAAAGATGGAGGAAAAGCGGAAACAGCATGTTGCGGAAATTGGGAAAATGCAGGCAGACATCGATGTGTTAAAGCAGAAGTATAAGGATGAGGAATCCAGATTATACTATGAGTTCTTGGAAAAGAAAAAGCCATTCGATGAAGAAAAAACCGCACTCAACCAAAAGAAGTGGAAGAATCCGGATAAGAAGCATACCCCGGAAGATTTAGCGAGAATTCAGGAATTGGAAAAGCAGATCTCTGCTCTTGAAAATGAAAGGAAAAAGGCAGAAAAGGATAACCAAGATAAGATAAACGCCGAAATAGCGAAAGTGACCGAGGTAAGAAAGGAGTTCTTACGGCAGAGGAAAGAGGATGCCAAGCCCAAGAGGAAGGAAATCTTAGATAAGATCTCAAAACAGATCATGGAGGTGGATTACGCTTCTTTGAATCTGTCCACGGATGAGCATATTGCAAAAAATGCATCCTATCTGGAAGAACTGGAGAAGAAGATCGGAGCGTTCGGTTCCCTGCTTTCGGAAAACCCCGACTTTATGAAGGAGCTGCCGCCGGAAGAAGGACTGAAACTAAGAGGACAGATCTCAGCGTTGCATGCGATCGTAAGTTATTACAGGATACGTAAGCAGATCATGATGGAGCCCGCATATGCAAGGATCACGGGGGATATATCTTTGGAGGATGCGCCGGCGGATACGTTTGAAATCCACCATTTAAAGAAATTGTTGCGCACATCCTATTATCTCGGGAAAAATATGCGGGTGGCAAGCGGGGTTTCTCCGGTCAGTTTGAAAGCCCCGGAAGTAAGACGAAAAGAAGAACTGAAACTGGATGCAACGAAGGAAGCGGATTTTGCGAAAAGCGTTTATGCCGTTGCCTATAAAGAAGCATTGGAAAAGAAAGATGCGAAAGCAGCACAGGAGGCATATCTTGAATACCTTAAGGTGATGGAAGATAAGTCCAATGCGATCGATCTTTTTGTCGGGCACTGTGAACAGGAAGGACTGTTTGTGCCGACGGATGTGTTTGACGGTTTTGAAATGAAGGCGCCAACAGAATACAATAAATCCGGTCTTGCCGGATGCATACCGCATAAGAGAGAGATTATCTTTGAAAATCTTGCACCCAATACGAATGTGATTGATGGAATCAGAAAAAACGAAAAAGATCTTAAAGCGGAAGTGGCTGCTCCAATTTTTAATAATCCCATGGATCCGCTTCTTGCAAAAATGGAGGTCAGTGACAATCTACATCGAATGGTGCATCATTATCAGTTGGGGTTGCACCACAAAAAGACGGATGCCGAAATCATCGACATAGTTACCGGTTTGTTTCGGAATAAGTCTAAGGTGATGGACAAGAATGATCCGGAACTCTTGGCATATCTGGAAGATGAATACAAGGAAAGTGTCTTAAAACAGTTTCTTCTACAGTATGGGCTCACGCAAAGAGTTGCAAATGCCCTGGGAGATAAACCGTTCTATATGCATCAGGTGGATATGGCATTGCAGATGACGGATGAACGAACAGCGTTACTGGCAGCAACGAGTTTATGCACCAATTATACGCAGAAAAAGAACATACCTCTGATCAAGGAGTTTTACAAAAAATACAATGCGGATGGGCGGTATTTATTTGATGTGGATGAGATGGCGGACATTTCGGATCAGTACGGGGGAACATTTTCGTTTCAGTTGGACAAATTGTCTTATATTGGGGTTCCCTTGTACGGAAATTTGGGTGAGAACGACAATGCGACGATAGAAGGAAGTTATATCGATCTGGTCAACCGGTCAGAACTTGATGAGGATAAGCAGGACGAGTATGACGAAATAAAGAATACCATGAAAGAATTGACCGGGGATGATAAGTTTTATACAACTGCGTTAAATGAGGTAAAAGAGTATTGCAAAAACCATCCGAATGATGCTTTTGCGAAGAAAATAGATTTCGAAAAAATTCCCAGTCGTGTAGATTTGCTGGCTGTGCATTCCATGATCCGTCCGGAGAAGTATGGGGCTAAGGTGCTGAATACCGAGTGGAACCAAGAAAATCAAAAAAAGGGGCGTTCCGATTTCAATGCAAGACAAGCCGACATAATGTTCCAAGCACTCGAACGCAACAAGAAAGTTCCTTGGAGGCCCAAGGTAACGGAAAAGGATCTTGCGGCATATGAAAAATCTTTGAAAGATCGTAAGTTCTTTAAGTATCAGGAGGGGGATGATCCGTACGACCTGAAACATCAATACAGGCAGGAGGGTGCATTGGATATTCCGAACTTTACATAACAAAGGAGGGTGCATGGCACCCTCTTTTTTGTTGCACTTTTGTTGCACTATTTTTAGTAAGATATCAATGGCGAATTATGTCTTTTGGCATGGTTTCCGAAAGCAGAAAACAGGAAAGTAACGATGGATAAAAAACCAACCGAGTATAAGATCATATTGGCGGTCATTGCGGCGTACGGAGTATTGGGGCTTGCAAGCGTAGGAGTATACGCTTCGCAAAACTTTAATTTTGATTTTTCGGCGCCGGAGACGATAGAAGAAGAAACGGTTGCCGACACTGCGATTGAAACTCCCGAAGAGGAGGCACCCTGGGTGCGTCCCGTCTGGAGCGGTAAATTGACTGCGGGAGCCGAATTTTTTGCGGGAAGCGATGAGGATGACAGTGTCAGCGGGAACAATGCATCCCGTCCGGTCCATCTCCTGCCTTCTTCCTTAACGTCGGTCAGTGAGAACACGACAGAGGAAGCGCTTACGGGCGAGGATGAAAAGATCAAGGACGATCCGACGGACGAAGATGCCGAAACCGCATCGGAAGAAACCGATGACGGTGCTCTTCGCGCAGGCCCCTATTACAGCTTTACCGTAACGGAATTGCCGTTCGACACCTTATCCGTTCATACGGCGGCGACCGGAGGAGGAGGCTCCTACGGAAGCTTATCCGCCGGAAGCGAAGGATATGTGATCGAAAAAGGAGATGTGCGCACATTGGTATATTGTGAAGGCGTCTACGGATACGTGTCCAATCTTTACATTGAACTAACGGAAGTATCCGGAGGAGACTATCCGAGTGAACTGAAAAAAGTCACTGCCGATAACGTACCTTTGGACGGACAGGAAGTACAGTAAGTACAAAAAATGAATTAGGAAAACATTTTAGAAGGAGAAAAACAATGAACAACACGCAGCTCTACCCGTTTGAAAGAAACCGGTACTACCCGAAAAAGCGGCTGTCAAGTGCAGACTATGTGGCCGAGCAGGACTATTTCAACAATAAGCGTCGCTTCTTGAATGGTCTTATGTATGGATCGGGAATTGTATGCGGTCTGGGCGTATTCAGTCTGGATGATCTGTCGCTTCTCGTAGAAAGCGGCGTCGCCCTGGACGGCATGGGACGTGAGATCGTCGTTGAATCTTCGGATGTAAAAAAACTCTCCGCGTTGGAAGGGTTTGATTCCTTGAAGAGCAATCAGGCGACCTTATGTCTGCGCTATAAGGAGGAACCGGTGCATAAGGTCTATGCCATCGACCAGTCGGATCCGGAAAAGGAATTCCAGTATAACCGTGTCAAAGAAGGTTACGAACTCTTCTTAATGGATACGGATGAAGTACCGGAAGTGTTTTCCATGGATTCCGAGTTTCTGACCCGTGGCGTATTGATGACCAGTGACCACTATAATGTGGAATTCATGATGCCGGCGACGGTCAGCCGTGACAAGCTGGTAAAAGCGGTCCTTAGTGTGACAAAGCTCTCGGATGAAGAGACGAGACTGACGTATCACGGTGTGTTACAGGTTCCCGCATTTGTTTCGGAGAACGGAACAAATGAGATCGCCATCGATATAGAGAATCTCGAACTTAGCGACGGTGATACCGTAACCTATGATTACTGGATGAAGGCGCTTGATACTTCGGCTGTGGAGAGTAATATTATTTTGAAGACCGGTTCGGCAGCAGGCTATGAAAACGACAAGGCCATTCCGGTACCGGCAAACTTTACGATCAAAGTTCTTTTGTCCGATCGAAGCCCGAGAGAGCTCGTCAATCGTGAGATCGGCCGTTTGAACCTTGAAATGAAGAACATCGGCGGACAGGGAGATTTCATCTGCCTGGCGAATCTGAAACTGGTGCGTACCGACAGTGCTTACATCATCGAAGAAGTGGATGAGAGCAGTGTAAAGCATTATGTGACGGCACCCGTGCAGGAAATGCAGCGCAGTGCTTATCTGGAGTACTTCGTACGTGAGGCGGGACTGACGAACGGTGCGTCGAATATGCCCGCGTATATTTCGGATCCTGCGGGACGGACGAGCGACAGTTACGGAAATGCGCCGGAGATCGCTACCGGTGTGTTGGAGATCCCGATCGGTGAGAATGCAAGAAAAGGTGATGTATATTATTCCGGCGAGATCATGCACGGACTCGGTAAGGGCAATGTGTATGTCGAAGTCGGTTATGAGTATTTGCGCGAAGACGAGACCGTCGGTGCCAATGCTAAGAATACGATCTACGGCAATCCCGAGATCTTTGCGGAGGCACAGCGTACCGTGGTCGATGCCGAGACGGCGATCCGTGTCTTAAACGACAAGGGAAGCTTTATCGTCGGCGCGAGACTGCTTCGCAATATTGATTATCTGGTGCTCAATTACCGCTGGGTTGCCATCAAGTTCCCGTCCGGAGACGATCTGGGACTGAAGGAGGACTTCACCGGCAAGAGCATTTCCCCGGAGACCCCTACCGTGCGTATGGGTACCAGGGAGAATCATTACTTTGGCGTTCGTTATAACAACATGGATCCGGTAAGTGTGACCTACGAGCTTACGGAGAGCGGTTCCGGCGAGATCACATCCGACGGTATCTACACCGCACCTTCCAAACCGGGCGTATACGAGATCCGTATCTACTGTACGGATATGCCGGTGCTTTGCACCTACGCTTACGCGATCGTTGAAAAGAAGGGATACGAACAGCTGGAGAATCCAACCGAAGAGATGGATGTCAAAAATCCGTTTTCGGGCATGATCAAATAAACAGTGGGGTAGTTTATGAACGAGAATTCCATCCCCATGCAGCTTCGTACGATACAGACCATAAGTAAGAGCGACGTCAACGAAGTCCGGATCTGTGAGAACACATCCGGAGGCGTCCGCGAACTCTATACGGTGCTTGTGGTATTCGATCACGAAGTGATGCATCGGTTTATAGACATATACAATCATGCCACATATCTGCAGGAAACGCCGGATATCAGGATGTATACGGAAGAGGGAAAGTTCTTTATCGCTTATCCGTATGTTGCACAGCGTCCCCTGATGGACTTTTACATGGGCAATACCCTCTCTTTGCGGGAGTGTGAGGAAATCTGTGTCAATATCATCATTTCCTGTATGACCGGAAATCTGCCGTGGCCGATCTTGTATCTGGTCTTAAAACAAAGACAATTTCATTTGTCGAAGGACAAATCGGTATATTTGGGCTACAGTATCGATCTGACGGAGCTTTCCGGGGAGATCGGAGAAGGTCAGTGCACCGTGGAATGCGCAAAGCTTCTGATTGAGTTATTGGAACAGAAAGCCGTAAGACGGGCCAACAGTTACGTCTTATTGAAGCGCAAAACGGAAAAGCAGACCTACGAGTATTTCCGGGATCTTTATAAGGATCTGCGGGTTGCGATGGTCCCCATCCGGCGCGGCGGAATCCTTCTGAAGATAAAACTCTGGTTTATGCGCAACAAGGATACGATCTTCCGCGTTCTTTTGCGTGTCAGCATCGTACTTGCCATCTTTGTGATCTTAACCTTTTTGACGAACCTCATCTTTGGTGATGTGCCGTGGTTAAGATTATTTGCGAGGGGCTTTGAACAAATTGGATTAGAATCACTACTTCAATAATGTAGGAGTAAACATGACAAAACGAACAGTAAGAATTATATTCTGCTCCGTTTTATGGGTTGTGCTTGTGATATTGGGCGCAAATCTGTATCTGCGCGTTGACAAGATGAATGTCGGCTTTGCTGAGGCAAATGATGCCGTGCAGAATGAGTATGCGGTCTATGTTACGGACAACACAGCGGATGCCGGATTGGTCTACCGCCTTACAAAGGACGGAGAAGTTACCAATCTGTTTTCAACAAAGGATTTTGAAGCGCTCTATGGATATCGTGCCGAATATGTCGATACCGTGGACGAGAATCCCTATGCGGTCTTCTCTAAGGAGGTAGATGACGGTCGGGAAGTGACGTATTATGTCGTTGCGAGCTTCAATGAGGGAATGCAGATCACGTATTTATCCCCTGCGTTTCGTCTTCCTTTGGAATTAAACCTGACCGGATTCAGTGCATATGAGGATAAAGTATATCTGACTGCACTTTCCGATGACGGTATGCAGGTGTATGTGTATCAGATCGCCACGTCCGGTATGGCGCGGATCGACAACACCAAGATGACGGCGGAAGATCTGGAAAAATGGCATCAGGCCGAGATCGAAGTCTCTGAGGTGATGATGGACAATTCTCCGTCGCTTCGGTTTTATTCGGATGCGGTTTATCGGGACGATGAACTGGTCACACAGTCCGACAATGTCCGGACCGACAGTCTTAGAAACGACACGTTTTTAAAGAAGCTTTTCAATAACCGAAAGGAAAGCGTGGGTATCATGTTAAAGGCCTCCACCTTGTCTTTGCCGGTCGTATTGATGGTTGCCATGATGGGTGTGCTGGTGATCATTTTACTCGGCATCGTGATGCGTGACACGTTGCGCAGTACCTATGCGTTTTTGTGGTATGAAGTCTTTCTGGTTGTTGTGGTATGCTTCTTCTTTGCGTTCTTTACATACGGAAATCGCAAAAGCTGCGACGAAAGCTACGAGGCATTTTGTGCATCTTCTTTGAAGGCGCCCTTCTACACGATACGAAGCGGGCTGTCATTGGATGATACGGGCTTTTACGATACGGATGAGTATTATACGCTCCTTGATTACTATCGCGATCTGGTGGCGGACAGTGAAGATCTGTCGCTTAGCAATGTGGTCTTGTTTAATACCGCAAGCGGGCAGGTGATCTTGAGCACGAGCGGAACCAATCGCGGACAGATCACGGATATGTACGGAAGCGGTGCGACGGAGTTACTTTCCGGCCTTTCTTCCAAGAACCTGTCCGTGATGGTGGTGAAACGCGTAAACGGCCGGAGAACGCGCCTTCTTTGTACATCTTTGGAAGAGAACGGATATGGCAGCTATGCGGTGATCGCCGCATCCAAGGAGTCGGAGATTTATCAGGGATTGTTTTTGGAAAATAAGTCCATCCTGTGGTTCTTTGGCATGTTTTTGATGATCGGAACCTTGGTCGGTATCCTCTATTTCTGGCTGGAGGGAAGAGATCTGGCCCGCCTCGGCAAGGCGTTGAGCCGACTTGCGGACGGCGAGGAAAAGATCGACAAACCCGTGGTAAGCGGCAAGGATATGAATCATATGTGGAACAGTATCTACGAGATTCAGAAGAATTTCCTTGAGACGAACCGGATCAAGTTCTTGACTTATGCGGCATATTACCGTTTTGCGCCCAAGAGCGTGGAGCGTATTTTGAAAAAGCCTTCGATCACAGAGGTACAGGGCGGTGACAGTATTTCCTTAAAGGGAACCATGGCCGTGGTATCCACCTCGCATCTTGCGATGACGGAAGAGGGCAACATCGATCAGATGAATAAGTTACTGGTCGTAACCGAGGAGTGCAGAGAGACCTACGACGGTATCTTCGTCTCCCAGGACAGCGACCTGTCTTTGATGAAGCTTCTGTTTTTGGAGAAGAACAAGGATACCGTTTCCTTCGGTACCGAGTTTTTGCAAAAGCTCAGGGAAGAGAAGGATAAGATCCGATTCGATACGACACTGATCCTTCATTACGCGCCGTACATTTACGGCGTGGCGGGGACCAAGGAACAGTCGAGTGTTTACCTGTTTTCCAAGGAACTCGATATCCTGCAGCAGTATGCGGGATGGTTCCGTAACCTCCATCTGGGCCTTGTGGTCACAAAGGAACTTTTGGATCATGAGAAACCGGAAGCGGATGTGAGATACATCGGATTTATTCTGCCGGATGAGGCGAATCCGAGTCGCCGGCTCATGTTATATGAGGTGCTGGATGCGGAGAGTGTCAGAAATCATCAGATGAGAAAGTATCAGGCACAGAAATTTACCGAGGCACTGGAGATGTTCTATCAGCAGGATTTCTATCTGGCAAGAAACGTCTTCACCGAGATCGTACGCGACTCGCAGGGTGAGGATGATCTGGCGAAGTGGTATTTGTTCGAATGTGAACGTTATCTGAATGAAGTGGCACCGGAAGATTTTGTCGGTGCATTGCACGGGGATTGACGGCATAGTCGGGAGAGGAACGAAGCGTGAATATATTTCAGATATTGATGCAGGCAATTAAATCAAGGATTTTGCCGATCGTCACAAGGTTTAAGCTGTTCTTTTCGGCAAACTACCTTAAGGCGAGGTTCACGGAGGGGATCAGAACCTTCTTTACCAAGACCTTAAGTATCCGGCCGAGGGACAAGCACGACTACTATCCCATCGGGAAGTGGCTGGTCAGCAAAAAACTTGCGTTTGCGGTTGTGATCGTGATCGGAGCCCTATCCGTCGTCTATATCGTGCGCAGCTGGAACGGACTGTTTCCGAGCAGTGCCAACGACGGCATCAAGACCTACAGCTACAACAACATTCTTTTGAAGTTTGCCAAGGGTACGGTGCGCATCAAAGGGAAATCCGGATATCTCGCATATGAGGGCGAGGTGGAAAAGGGTAGCTGTAACGGTAACGGTACCCTGATGAATCCCGCGGGTTTCGTGGTATATCAGGGAAATTTCGCAAAGAGCATGTACGAAGAGAACGGTACGCAGTATTACGATGACGGAACGCTGGAGTATCAGGGACAGTTCCATGAGAATCTCTACAGCGGTACCGGTAAGCATTACCGCACGAACGGAACGCTCGAGTACGACGGCGAATTTGCTTTAAACAAAAAAGAGGGAACCGGTATCCTTTATGATTACGGACACAATCCGGTCTACACCGGAACCTTTACGATGGATGACATCAAGTACAGCGATATGATCGGTAAGACGGCATCCGAGTTAGCGGGTGCTTACAACGGGGAACGCGTGATCTATCAGTCCGATGAGGAACGGACCCGTTTCATGCCGGATATCGATGCGATGACCGTGGAATATCTCGATGAGAATTCCATTGATACGGAGGCCGTTGTGGAATCCGTTTACGTGTTAAAGAACACTTTCCAGACACCGGAAGGACCGGTCGAGACATTTGACAAGATCTCAGAGTATCTGGGACAGCCGATCTACGTCGGTAGCTCTTATGCGACGCTGCCGGAGGTGCTTTCCGTGAACCGTCTCAACGACGAATCCGACTCGATCGTATTCAACGGTAAGGTGGATGTGGATATGACCGCCACCTATACGGAGTATAAGGAAGTTACAAGTTATGATGAGCAGTACGAAGTGTATCTGCGTTCTTTCCAAAAGGATGGTCTGGTATATACCTTCGTGACCGAGCAGGGGCTCGATACCTTCTCATTTTACTATATCATCACACAAAATCTGGGGGATATTGAGTAGCTTGTTACACTTTTGTTGCACATCTCGTGGTATTCTGTAGAAAAGTTACGGGTACCCGGAAGCAGCAGGAGAGGAAAGGAAATCGATCATGACGAGCGTTAAGCAGCCGGAAAACAGAACGATGAAGGGTAAGATCACAGGCGGCAGACGTGTGGGAACACGCCTGCTTGCGCTGTTTCTTTCGGTAACCGTTCTTTTACCGGCTCTTTTTCTGTCTTCCGATCGGGAGATAAACTCCGCAAGTAAGCGGAAACTGACGCTTTCCGCAGCCAAATCGGTGGCGGTTGCCAATTCGGATAAGATCTTGTCTTTGGAAATGCAGATCGAGGCTAAGACTGCGGCACGTACGTCCGCCATCCGGTCCCTCAAGGAAAAAGAACGTAATATGTCGACCTTCCGTTGGTCGCCGTTGTTGAACTTCTCGTTCCCGACGGATCCCAACGAGGCGGAGGCGTTTGAGTTTGCATATAAGCCGATCCAGCTGCAGTATAACATCGATACGCTGAATCATAAGATCGACGATGCAAAGCTTGCAGAATATGAAAAGGTCAGCAATATCTATATCGACATCATTACCTCCCAGGCGGAGATCTCGTTTTTGAAATCCCGCATCACCAACATGGAGATCGCGGTCTTAAAGAACACGGCGCGTGTGGCGGAAGGTACCGCGACCCAGGCGCAGGTGGATCTGCAGAATCAGAAGTTGGAGAGCATGAAGTCTGCCCTTTCCTCGGAGCAGACGAAGTTACTTCGTGCGCAGCAAAAGCTCGGAAAAGAAATCGGCTTTTCCGTAACGAGCGGATATATCTTTGAGGAAGCCTACATCGGTATGGACATCGATGAAAATACGGTGGAGTCGTTGCAGGCGTACGCGCTCGGTAAGGACCAGACGGTATACGAAGCAAAGCAGGCCATGGACCTTGCACAGATCGCGCTTTCCACGAACTATGAGCTGATGAAGAGCCAGTACGGTAACAACATCGGAATGATCAGCGGTTATATCCAGCAGGCTATGGACGGTCAGAAGATCGACAAGCGTGCATTTAAAAAGGACTATGATGCGTTCTTAAAAAAGATCGATGAGCCCTGGCAGGGCAAGAAGCGTATCCTCTTTTTCAAGTTCCCGAAGGAATGGTGGAAGGGCGATATCGATGGAATCCGTTACGTGGAGGACGATCCTTATGTTCTTTATTCCTCCGCTTTGGAATACGAAGGTGCGATCACGGATTATAACAATGCCGTGCAGGAGCTTTACGATGCCATCTCCGACGGATATGACAGTTACATCGAAGCGCGCAAGGCTTATATCAGTGCGCAGACCGATCTTGCAACCCAAAAAGAGAATCTGATCAATGCCGAGGCACAGAATGCACTCGGCCAGATGTCGTTGGAAGAATATGAGACAATACGCTCCGAGTACGAGAGTTCCCGTAGCGCTTTGAAAGCGTCTTTGCAAACGTATTCTTCGCTCCTTAACAGTTTTGATAAAACCACCTGCGGTGCGGCGAGCGCATACTTCGTGGAGGAGTCTTTGTCCACGCAGACCGGTGCGGCGGGACTTGGTACACCGCCCGATGACGGAAGCGGTGTCGACGATGATCTGAACCGTTTGAATGCGGTGATCGCAAAGGGAGCGACCTACAGCATTCGTTCCATCGTGGACAGTCAGGAGTTCTTGCTTTTCATCGATATCCCGTCGGATTTTGAGTATCCGGTGACCGATTTCGAACTTTGGGCAGACGGCAGACAGATCGGTGAGCGTACGCCCGTCGGAGACAGTCTCAGGCATCTGCGCTTGACGTTGGAGTCGGTGGACACCGTATTTGTGCGGCTTTATAACGGAACGGAATTTTTTGACGACTGTTCTATCGATCCGACGGCGTCCTACGGACCGCTTTTGATCCGTACGGGTTATGAAGAAGAAGATAAGAGTGCACTCCCCGTGATCGGAACGTTTACGGTGGAGGACGATACCAATACGGATATGATCAAGCTTCGTTTTACCTTTGATCAGAATGCGGTAAAGAAGGAGTATCAGCTCGGTACGGATGTGGCATTTTATAATCTTTCCGCAGAGCGAAACCTCTATCTGTTTTCCAATGATCTGGTAGCACAGGAGGATCCGTTCAATTACATGTCCTTTATTAAGGGTGATCTCGACAAACTCACGATCCGCCTGTTCGATGAGCAGGGCAGTTATATCGGAGGTGCGAAGTTTAATTCCAATACCAATTCGCTGTATGTGGATGAGGATGTCACACTTACCGATATGCAGGAGATCGCGGCAAGAGAACTCGTTATCGATAAGAAGACGGAAGAGTTGCAGAAAGAACTGCGCAAGCAAAAAGATCTGTTGCTCGCGGCACAAAATTCCAATTCCAAAGAAGAGGATACCGCTACCATCACGTATTATAAGGATCGCGTGGCAGATCTGGAAGCGAAGATCGCAAGCGTGGAAGCGGATGTGACGGCGGAAGACATTGCGGAAGCCATCGCGAAGTACCCGGATGAATTGCAGGAGCGTGTATCTGCGATGTCCATTGATCCGGATACCGGTGAGGCAACGGAAGAAACCGGGATGTCCGCCGAAGAAGAAGAGGCAAGAGCTGCCATATTGGAAGAGGCGGCCAAAGAATATATCCGAAAGAGCCGGGAAGAAGAGACCAGAGAACAGGTGCAAAATGCGATCACCGAAGCCAAGAAGTCTCTGGCAGAGGATTATCGTGCTTATCAAAAGGCCCTTACGGATCGTGACTCTGCCGCTGCCGAAGTATATAAGAAAAAAATAGAGGCAACGCAGAAAGCGATCGATGCAAATACGGAGAAATTGGGTAACCTTCGCTTAGGCGACGATATTTCCGAAGAAGAGATCGCGAAGGCATTGCGTGAGCACGGTGATGAGATCTACGGATCGTCGGCGGCTAAGCTATCGGATGATATGATCTACGGATCCGAAGTCGGTCAGTGGGCTGTGGCATATCTGGAAGAACAAAAACTCTCCGTAACACCTGCGAGCATTCGCGCGGTAGTGGAGAATGCAGAAATGATCCCGTTATATCAAAAGGCATTGGAAAGGCGGGATGCGTTAACGGGTGAAAAAGAAAAAGCGCAGGCGCAGATGGAAAAGCTTTTGGCTTCCGGAACCACTGCGGATAAAGCGTGTGCAGCACAACTAAAGAGCATCATCGATGCATATGATAAGGAATTAAAGAAACTGGAATCGGATATTCATCAATACGATCCCGCAAAGACCGCAAAGATCGCGGAGATGACCGCTATGATCGAAGCGCTCGAGGCGGAACGAAACCGTCTTATAAGCGTGCAAAATCCCAATTATCTGACGGATGCAATGGCGAAAGTAACGGAAGCGGAAGCGATAAAAGAAGGAGCTCTGGCTGTCTTTGATAAGTCAATAGCGGATTGTAATCTAACGAAATCTACCAATGTTGCCGTGATCATGGGTATTGATAATAAAAAATGGGAGAGCGTATATACGACTTTAAATCAGGTGAGCGCATGGAAGGAAGATCATAGCCGGTTATTGACTCAGGCGAAGGCGTCTTATAACCAGGCTGTGGCCGATGGAAAGACCGGCAACTATCTGAAGGTTTATAAGAACAAGATCGAGCAGGAAGAAAAGATCGTTGCCTCATACAGCAAAAAGGAAAGCGAGTTACAGGATTTAGTTAGGACGGCTCAATCTTTCGCTGCACTGAGAGAAAGAACGGAATATAAGGCAAAACTTAATAGCGAGAATGATGAGATGCTCTCGAAGATCAAGTCTTTAGAGGATCAAAAAAAGAGTGCGGAGATTGCATATAATGAAATGATCGAGCAGAAAAAGAGAGAATACGAGGAGCGTAAAACTGCTTGGAACACTTCCGAAGCAAGACGTAAGGAGATCGACGCACAGATCAAACGTTTAAAAGCAGAGATCGACACGTACCGTTAACATGAGGAAAGCGTATGAGAAAAGGAAAGAGACGTAATTATTTGCATAGAGGCATCAGTTTTTTGCTGTCACTGGTTTTGGTGATCGGCTCTTTTTCGGGTGCACTTCCGTTGGGACTTTTGAGTCCCGAGAACGTTCAAGCGGTGACCGTAGCGGAAGGCGTTGTTATGGCATTGGTTACGCAAAACTTCAGCGGTTCTCCCCGTGTAAGTGAGATCACGGAGGATATGGTCAAAGAAGTTATGGAAGCCAAACATGAGGACGGCACGCAATGGAGTACCTTAAATATCGCATCCGTCATGAGCGGGATCGGC
This sequence comes from Lachnospiraceae bacterium, assembly GCA_024690725.1. Lineage (GTDB taxonomy): Bacteria > Bacillota > Clostridia > Lachnospirales > Lachnospiraceae > UBA2882. The sequence goes on along the minus strand of JAILOQ010000047.1, from coordinate 10,934 downwards.
GATGAAATCCCGGATGTTTCGACGGATGATAAAGATACCCCCGATGACACATCGGATGATGAAGAGGTGAGCGCAAATCCCTGGACGACAGCCACGGATGCATCTACGGGTTCTCCCTTTTCTCCCGGTACCGATTATGCCGGAAATGCGATGAATGCGGATTACACGTTGGGGGATCTGATCATTGATTACACGAGACAGAATTATCCCGCAGCCGTAGTGCTGCAGGACAGCGATATCATCACGAAATTTAACACTATGTCCAACGACGGAGCGGCGCCGACTCTGGATATGACTGCGTTCTTCAGTTCGTTAAAAGCTCTTGCCGTAAGCCGCACAAGCGGTACGCCGCAGGATCAGACCGTAGAAGAAGTTTTAAACACGAGTGATTATATCAAATATTCCGATTATGTGATAAGAAACGGTGCGTTGCCGGGGGGTACGTTGTTCATCGGTACGTGGCTGATGGATGCACAGGCGATCAATTCCACCATGTATCGTATGGCGGTCCGTACGATGACGGCGGACGATCAGTTGATCATGTACTATAAATCCGAGCTTGCCAGCAATCGTTGGCGTGATATTTACGGTGCTACGGGGTTGGAAGATATCTTGCCGATCGCGGAAAACGTGGATGAGTCTTCACTGGCGGATTACTATGTCAGCATTGTCGTAGGCTCTGATGGGATTCCCAGAAATGCAAAGACGGAAGAAGTGGTTGATATCTTTAACCTGACCGATCCGTATGATCTGGAGAACCTTCCGGAATTTAAGGCGTTAAAACTCCATATGGATGTCGGAACGGTTTCCGCTACGGATGAGGGTTCCAAGCGCTATGTGTATGACAGGGTGCATGCCTTTTTCAACTCCTGTGATGATTATGATTATGAGAACAGCAATCTGACCGACGAGGAGTTTGACCAACAGAATACACAGGCCGTGAATTATGTCTTTGATGTTGCGAGTCGTACCGGTATCGGTTTTTATGCGCCGGATGTATCCAGGACGACGGATCGAAATGCGTATCATGAACGTTACTGGTGTGCCGATGTGTCATGTGATACGCAGGCACATGATGCGTCCAAACGATCCATCGTGGGATACGAGGAGATGATCGATACGGATGCCTGCTGGGAATGGCGCTACGAGGAAAGTGGCCGCGGATTCTTGGAAAGTCTGGAAACGATGGCAGAGTATAATAGCCACCCGGATTTCAGGTTTTATTACAGTAACGGTTCCTCTTATACACCGGTTAACAAGAAGGATCAGGATGCAAAACTCATTCGGGGTTCGGTAAGCTGGATAAACGAAATTAAGTGGAGGGCAGAGGTCACAAATGATCTGGGTGGCGGAAGTGAAGCTGCCGGACTTACGGTGTTAAGATCCCGTTTATGGAAGTATATCGATATCTGGAAACATTTTTCCAATACGCACGACAGGGTGACGGCATCCTGTGACACGCGGCTTGAGAATATGGGCAATATCTATACGCAGTTAAGAGAGACCGGAACGAAAGAGGATCAGGAACTATCGGATATGGCGATGCTGGTGCAGGAACGTCTCGATGCGCAGCGGCGTGCGGAAGTGTATTATAATCTGATCGAAAATGAAGAAGCCAATTACGGCATCGGACCTTCTTTGAACATGTTGTATTCCTGGGTGTCCTATGGTGAGTCCGATATCGGAAGAAACTATGAACTTTTGTTTCATACGGATGATAACTTCGAGGAAGTATCGTCCATCACGGAGGCAGTGGAGAGTGCGGTTACCGATTGCAGCCAAAGCTATATTCAGTATTCCGCACAGGCTTTAAGTGAAGGTTCGACGATCATTTCCAAGACGGAATTTGCACTGATGGACAATGTTATCAACAATGCGGCATCCGGTCCCGAGGTGGTACGTCCGGATCTTCGCCAGCTGGTGGATCTGGAAAATATTTCCAACAATGTCATCGCACATAAGAGCCGTGAATTGAACTTTTTAAATTCCACGTTGCTGCCTACGGCGGATGCGAAATTCCGAGAATATGTGCATCAGTCCGCAGGGGAGACGTATCGTGAGGCGGCAGCGGATCCGAATACCCAGGAGTCGACGCTTGACGAGATCTTACAGGATCAGAAGGCGGATGTGTCGAGTGTGGCAGGAGAATTGCAGAGATTTATCAAGGCAAGATGTATGCGTGTATCCACGAAGGAAGCCATTGATTATGTATATGAGCGGATCGATTGGGCAGAGGCACAGCGCGCAGCCATTACGATGGATGCGTTCGGCACCTACGCCGGAGAAGCGCTTGACGATCATATCCGCTGGTTAAAGGACCTTTTGGCAACGATCAGTGAAGGCGGCGATCTGGAGGATGAAGGAACGAGCTTGGTACTTCGCAGAGCCGAACTTGAGAGTGATTTGATCGATGCGTTTAACGACGGAGATACCGAACGTGCCGAGAAGCTGGAAGGAGATCTGGAAGAACTCGGAAGACTCGAAGAGGAGTATGCGGCCAAGCGTGCCGACATCGCGGCAGATCCGAATGCGAGCGCGGCGCAAAAGTATGAAGGGGTCAATTCCCAAACACCTACCGCAAAAGCAGATGAGATCGTTGACAAGCTGTTAGGGGATATTTCGGAGGGGGATTACAGTTCTCTGCCGGAATCTCTGAATGCATTGGAGTCTCTCGGATCACCGAGGATCAATGAAGTGATCGCAGCTTTGGAAGCGCACGGAGCCGGAACCGATCTGATCAACCTGGCCAAAAAGGCCAAAGAAGGATCGGGTGAGAGCGAGTTTGCGGATATGTATGCCGATAATGAAACGGATCGGGATGCAATCTTACAGAAAGTGGATGAAATGACCGGAAACGGTGGGTCCGGAGACGGTAATACGGATGACGGAAGCGGCGATACGTCGAGTGCGAACGAACGTGACGGAAGCGGCGATACCGGAGAAGGAAATACCGGAGAAAACAGTAACAACGACGGATCGGGTGATAACACCGGTGGTAATAATACCGGTGATGGAAATACAGGCGGCGTCGGTGGCGATGCGATCACCGGAGCGGGTACGGGACTTACACAGGCAAATTACGAATCAAAGATCCGCCAGGTATTCGGCAAAGATTTCGGCGATCTCTCGGATCTCGATCAGGCTTCCGTTGTTACCGGACTTACACAGTTTGCGACGGCAAGAGATGACAAGGCGGCATACGATCTGGCCATCGATCTTTTGGAGGAACTGATAAGAGAACACAGCCCGTTCCTTTACCGGCAGTATCTTTCGGATGCATCCAAAGAGTATGTGTCCTTGGAAGCGATCGATCGGTGCAGGAAATATACGAGGTTCCGTCGTGTGCGTGATTCGCAGGGCGTTTCCATGGCACAGATCGTCGGCGGAAGTGCCAGCTACGTATTCTACATCGGTCTGGATAAAGTAGAGAGTAACAACGGTAAAAAGGATCAGATGGATGCCAAGGTGGTAACACAGGAGGATGAATCCCTCTACGGAAACAGCACGGCAAAATATGCATATATTGCGGAAACGGACAGCGGAAAGTATTTATACAATACCTGTTGTTACGTACCGGGTACGACATGGGCGGTTCTCATCACACCGCAGACGGATAGGAAGATCGCATTGTTTTTGGATCAGCTTGACATTGAGGCAGACGGCGAGTAACCGGGTGTGACCCGCGCAATCGGAGGAAGACTTTATGGATTTTTTACCTCTTCAACAGCTGGAAAAAGAAAAATACGAAATAAAGACCAATGAGCAAAAACCTGCGCAGGAAGAGATCAATGCACAGAAGGATTTCCTCGATCATGCACATAAGCAGATGGAGGAAAACGAAAAGTATCAAGAACGCCAGAAGTCTTTGCATGCCACGGAAGAAAAGCAGAAGGAAGACGAGAAGAAAGGCGAACAAAAAAGAGAAAAGAAAGCACCCGTGTCTCTTCTTACGGAGCAGGGGCGGGAATATCTGCGCGCAGCCGAGCGGGAAAACAGTCGCAGACAGGCTATGCTGTTGGATCAGAAAGCGTTCCTCACTACCTACGATGCGATTGATTATGAGGACGAAAAAGAAGAACAGTTCTTAAAGGGCTTCTTTCTGTATGCGGAAAAGAATGAAGACGGAAATTATATGTCCGTGGAAGACGAAGCGGCCGGAGAACGCAACTGGATTCTCTTTGATGCGTATCGAAATGAAGACTGTGCCGACCGAATCGATATTCTGGATATGATCACCGATGAGTACATTCGTTTGGGGGCATCGCTTTCCCTCAAGATGCTCGATGCGGATTATATTACGACCTTCGCAAATGATCTGTATCTGACCGGGCAAAGACTGCAAGGAATGGAATACTTCCTTGCCGACAAAAGAAATCAGAACTATCTGCATACCTCACCGAAGCGGTATGATCTGTTGAATAAGATACATGATCTCGGATCGGATTTTATGTACCTTGCCACCCGTGTATTTGAAGGACACGGTGTGGACTTTATGACCGGCAAGGAAATCGAAGCATACGGAAAAAACGAAAAGAAGGCTCCGGAAATCGTTAAGAAGGAGCTGCAGGAGGAACTCGACAGGTTCCGTCCGACCTTCGAAAGCCATGTGGAATCCGTAAGAGCAATGCAGGATGAATACAATGCAATGCGCTTGGAGATGAAGCAAAAGAAGCAGGACGAGGAAGCACAGCCAAAAGAACAGAAGGAAGGACAAACAGAAGAAAAGAAAGAAGAAAAGATAGAAGAAAAGGCAGAGGAAAAGAAAACCGCGAAGGTGGAGACAACATCGTCAAAGATCGAGCTTCCGGTTTTTAAAACCGATCCTCTTTTGATCAGCAGATTCGGAAACGATCCGGATACGGCGAGTATGACCCAGGTCAAGGAATCTTACAAGGAATTGTTGCGCGCCTTTCACAATAAGCTTCCCGGAGATGAGGCTTCAAGTTACCGGGCACAGCAATCGATCGTGAGCAAATTCCATGTGTTTGATACTTGCTGTCAGATCTATATCAATACCCACCATCCGCTCACACCGACCGGATGGAAGCGGCTGCGCCTCGTAAAGGAAGCGAAGAAGCGCATGCTGCAGCAGATACGTTCTTTTTACACGTACCAAAAAGTGCTGCGGAACGACGTGAGGGATCCGAAATTGATCGATTCCTATGAGATGGTGATCAATGGTATGAAGACCGGCAGCAGATTTTTTGAGCGCAACGAAAAGAAGATCAACGCAAAGCTTGATAAAATGAATTCCTTAAAAGGAGAGCGCCTGTTTCAGACGATCGCTTTAAACGGATTTTGCTTTGCTTCGATCAAGCAGGCAAATGCCAATAAATACGGTTATTTTGCCGACAATGCGATGGCGGAGTGGCTGGATAAGCATTTGAACGAAAAGCTCATAAAGGATCTGATCGCGTACCAATTGCAGACAGCACTGGAACTTTCGAATGTATATATGTCATTGTTAAAATTCGCCGTGCCGAGTTCGGCTTTGAACCAAGAGATGGGTGGCGATACATTGAAGAATGCGGCGAAGTACCAGTATGCACTTTTGCTGCTTCGCGGAACCGGCGTATATCGAAAATATTTGGGCCTTCGCTATGTTCTTGATTATGTGTTCAAGGCGCCGAATCGGATCGAAGCGGATATGATCCGCAGACTGAATACCTATCGGGATACCTATCTGGAGCAATGTCGTTTGCAGGGAGATTCCGACGCGGTCATGAATATTTCGCAGGGCGAAAGTTTATTCCGGCGGGCGGAAAGCATCGGGGAAGCAGGCGGCGATAAGGAAGTAAGTCTCTTGGATGATGCGAGAGTAATGGAGGTCACGGCGGTCATAGATTGGAAAAATGAATTGACCGCTATGCAGACACTCGAGGACGGCATGACGAAGAACGCCTTTGGTGATTATGGATCAAAGGTGAATAAACTCCAAGATTCCTATAAGTTGTTCAACAGTCCCGCATATGAAGCGTTGCAGGATTTCGGTTCTCTGCGTGTTGGGAAGGTGAAAAAGGGCAAGGTTCAAAAGATACCCGACTATGACAGATCCTGGGCAAGACAGAGGCGGCAGGAGGAACTCGATAGAAGACGCGAGGAGGAACTGTGGCGTAAAAAAGAAGTGATCCTGGATCGCAGAAAGCCGGATTATATGGAGCAGCTGTACAGAAAGCGACAGGAAGAGGAGGATTTGCTCTTAGCTCTTCAGCTTTCCGAGCAGCAGAGCAGAGAAAACGAAGAAGATTATCAACTGGCATTGGCCCTTCAGCTTTCTTTGGCCGAGTCGGAAGAAAAGAAATATCAAGAAAGAAGCAAATTGGTGTATCAGGGTTCGGTGAAGAACACCAACGCCTATGTGCGCGAGAAGTCGTTTCAGACCGACAAAACAAAAGAGCCCGTGATACATCGGCTCATAAACGGAAGACAGGTGACCGTACTGAAGTACGATCCTTATACCGAACCCGCAAATTTCGAAGAGGCATACCGGAGACAGCAGGAGATTTCCGTAAATATCGATGTGGATGCCATGAAAAACGACGATCCGATCAAAGTAATGTATCTGCAGTACTGCGAAAAGGTGAAGCATTTCCGCATCGAGATGGGGATCACGAAGCGTCCGGAGGAACTCGTGTATCAGCCGGGAAGCTTAACATCCGTGGAAGCGATGAACCGGAAAAAAGCACTGTTGGAGGTTCCGGGGAAGAGTAGCGAAGAATTCCGATTCGTCTATGAGAATCTGACCGATGACGAAAAGGCGCTCTATAAGCAGTATCATGCCGATTATGAGAGATTGCTCTTAGCAGAGGCGGAACGAGAGAAGATCGTGACGCATCCGGCACGGCCGATGAAACATCATGTGTTCGTACCGGCGGCAAACGAGGTATTGCGTACCGAGTATGAGAGACAGCATCCGCTTTCCAATGACTGCTGGTCTTGCTCGGGCAGCGGTGTACTCAACTATTTTACGGCGAATGATCCGAAGCGCAAACGCGTAACGGCAGAGCAGTTCCGAGGGTTTCAGCCGCATTTTGTCGAAGCCGCACCGGGACAAAACCTTCCGGAGGATTTTGGAAAATACAAGTACGAAGTGAACAGGATCACCACGCTGAATCAGAGCAAGGACCGTACACTTTCACCGATGGGAAATCCCTATCAGCTCGCGGATCTGTTTCTGGATAAATTATCGAGGACGGATACGCTGAAAAATGCGAGTGTCCGGCACATGACCTTCAATGTGGCGGAGGCCAATATGCGCGTCCTGACAAGGAAGGATACGCATGCCCTGCACAATCTTCAGATGAAGTTCATGGATGTGATCAAAGAAGCCTTGGACGGCGGAAGTGCCGTTTCGATCCTTGTCGGTCTGCATTACATGACGATCGTCGGTATCGAGGGCGATAAGCTGAAGCTGCACAATTCGGCTTCGGGAAGTCCGGGAGTACCGGAGACCATGAGCATCGGGAGCATTTTGGAAGGAGCGAAGCTGGTCGGCGGAAAAGCATACTTAAACGGCAGTGCGACCGTTGAGATCATGTTCCTGCAAAAAGAAAAGGATCCGGCGGAGCTTACGGCGAAATACAGCGGGCTCCACTATGATGCGAACGCGCGGCGATACAGTGCGGAGCGCGATGTCATCAATGCGGAGAATGTGGCACACGTAAACGGTGTGGAGGCGCATCTGGATCGTATGCAGATGGACGAAGATCTCATGGACCTTTATACGGATAGCATATATCTGCCAAAGCAAATTAGTTAGCGGTGGCTAACACTCCGTCGCCTATCACATAAGACTGTGGCGAGTGCGCCTTGGCCCACCGGAAGGTGTTGCACTTGTGGTGCGTGGCTCGTGCAATAATTGGCACTAAGGAGAGAACTCCTTGGTGTAACGAAGATAAGCAGACGATTGCTTATGTGCAATTTACCATATATCGGGGAAATCACATGATCAAGCAGAAACGTTTCAAACGACATATCGCAAAGCGCCTTCTTGCGGGGGCTTTGTCTGTGTGCCTGACGCTCCCGGCCTGTCTGGGAGGGATGGGTTCTTTTCTTGCGCCCAAAACAGTGGAAGCGAAGCTTGCGGAAACGCAGCCGATCACGTATGAATATTACACCAGGACCTTGGGCAATGTCGTGCCCGCATCCTGGCTTTTTGTCGGCACCTATCTCATGAGTGCCAAGGCGGTAACGGCGCAGGTGTATCAGAGTGCGTTGGACAGCCGCGATTATTATAAGCAGCCGATCGCATTTTACACATCCGAGTTGGATAACGGCGAATGGAAAAATGTGGAAGGCGCATCTTCTTTGACCACGATCTTACCCGTATCGGGAGACGTCGACGAGGAGACGCTGTTTCCGTATCTGATCACGGTGGTCGTCGGTGACGACGGTATTCCGAGAGATCCGCAGGGCGGCGATATTGTCGATATCTTTACCCCCGTTTCCCCTTATGAAATGGAGAATATCCCGGAGCTCGCAGCGCTTTTGGAGTATTACAAAAACGGCGATCTTTCGGCGAAATCCGAAGGGACCGAAGGCTATCTTTACGGTATGCTCCATGATTTCTTCGAGGAGGACAATAACGAAGATTTTGACCGCGACAGTCTGGATGTGGCGGCGGCGATCGAAGAGTATGCCGATCTTTCGACGGATGCGGAACTTTTGGAGGATGTATGGGATGATGCGATGAGCACGTCACCCTATGTCTATCCCGAAGAGTATAAGGATATCATGCTCGTAATGCGCAACTGGCCCAATATCCGCGACAATGTGACGGACCGCGCGGATTACGAAGAAGAGCTTTTGAATGCGCTCTACAATGAACTTCAAAAAGAGAAGTTGAATGAAGAGGGAGATGCGGCGCTATACGTATCGCGTCAGATCGATGCGACGAGACGTGCCGAGATCTATTATAACCTTCTTTCCAACGATAACCTTACGGGAAGCTATGTGGGAGATTCCTCCGAGGCTAAGGAAGAGCTGAAGATCCGCTCGGGCGAACTCGATGCAGAGCTTGCGCGCCTTGCGGTTTCCGTGGACAGGGCGGAATATACCCTTACGGTCAGCGAGAATGCGATCAAGGACCTGGAAAAAGAAAATGCATCGATCGATGAGAATGTGTCCGCAGAGAACGAACGCTGGGATGCACGCGTTTCCGAAATGAAGCAGGTGGAGGGCGGCGATCCCACCGAAGCGGCGCTTGCGTATTTAAAGCAGGAACTTGCCGATATCATGGAGGAGTTTGCCCCGATCGAGACGGAATATAACCGGCTGAATACGGAATTGGATACGGCTGTGAATACCTCTGTGGAGATGAATGAGGAACAGACGGCGATCCGGGCAAAGATCGATGCGCGCATTGCCGATAAGGATGCAAAGATCGCCGAATACAATGCGGGGATCGATGCGTTGCGTGCGAAAGTCGAGGAACTGACCGCGATGATCGCAGAGGGAAAAGAACGACAGGATGAGTATGTTAAGAAGCAGGAAGAGTTAGAGGAACTGGCCAAAAAGCAAGAGGAACTGGATGCGACGCTGGCTTCGGAGAAGGAGGCGCTTGCGGCACTCATTACGGAGAGCGAAGGCTATGTTTCTTCCCGGTTCTCCGCTTTGTTTGATGCGGATAAGACATATGATCCCAAGAAGAAAAAGGATCTGGAATCACAGATCGAAGCAAAGAATAAAGTGGTCGCTTCCTTACAGCAGTTAAGCGAGAGCTGCACGGCGCAGACGAAGGAGGCACAAGCGATCGTTGAGGATATTGCTTCCAAGATGGATCTGGAGGATCTTTTGGCGGAAGCGGAAAAATCCATGGCACTCGGAGTTCCGGCTTATGAGGAGTTGATCGCGAAGGAAACGTACGACTGCGAGACGGAAACTGCGAAAATGCAGGAGGAGCTTGCGGCACTCAGTGCGCCTTATCAGGAGAAGTTGCGTAATCTTCAGGAAAAGAACGATGCGTATAACGCATATGAACCGAAGTATCTGGAAGAGTTAGCCAAGGTAAACGAAAAGAAAGCCGAGATCTCCGCTTTTGAAGAAGAGATCGCGGCGCATAAGAATACACTTTCGGAATATGCATCCGAAAAGAGCTTAAACGATGAGCTCATCAAACAAAAGACGGCAGAACTTCCTTTGTGGGAGGCACCGGTGGATGCGCAAAATGCCAAGGTCGATGCGCTTGTAAGAGAGCGCGAGGTGCTTGCTTCTTTAGAGGCGGAACTTGACGATAATCATCTTGCCTCGGCTCTTAAGGCGAGGGGGAGAATGTGGGAACAGCGTTACCTGACGGAGTCTGCGGTACTTGCCGCGGAAAAAGAAAAGCGGGATCGCATGCAGAAGGCACTGGTTGAACTCGAAGAGCGTGCCAAGGAGCAGAAGGCGCTTTGGGATGAGCTGCAGGCGCCCAACAACGTTCCGTTTGATGAAGAATTGCAGCAGAGAAAGAACGCTCTTTATGAGAGATACTACGGCACCGAAGGGGTTGTGACAAATCTGGATACACAGCTTGAGGCTGCCAAGAAGGATTATGAAAAGCAGGACTTCAGCCTAATGAAGGATGCGGAATACAACGCAGCGGAAGCCGAAAGGAGTCGGTTGGCGAGGATCCTGAGCGATACTGTGAAAGGTAATATCGAATACTCTCTCAGACGGTGTGAATACTATCAGGAAAAAGTAGATGACGCATTTCTTTCACTGATAAGGAAAAGGTATTTAGAATATCTGGATGATGAGGTGTCGAGAACCCTTTGCCCGTATGTACAAAGTTATACCGGTACGCAGGTGGAGGAGGATTATCAGAAATGTAAAGAAGTCTTTGATAAGTATGTTTCCGAAATGGAAGCTGCGTATGAAACAGCCGACGCATTGGTAAAAGAATTGAACGAGAAGTATCTGGACAAAGAGAAGGAACTTCAGAGGAAAAAGGAGAA
>JAILOQ010000115.1 GCA_024690725.1 Lachnospiraceae bacterium | reverse complement strand
TCTGCGCGATCAGGACAGTGAGCACAACGGCGGAAATTTCTGGATCGGTACCATGGGTAAGACGGCCTTTGGTAACTCCGGTAATTTTGTCGGCGGGATCCGTGTGGGCGGTGCGCCCGGCGGACAGAGTGCGTTCCAGGTGATAGGAGCCAGAAAATATCGCGATTTCCGGCATGATAAGGTGCTGGATAATCGCCAGTTTACTGCGGCGTTTCGTAAGCTGCGGCAGTATTCGACGCGTCTCGATATTCCCAAGACGGAACTTGATATCGATCAAACGATCGATAAGACCTGCAATAACGGCGGAATGCTTGAGATCGTCATGGAAAAGCCCAGGAAAAATGCGGTAAAGCTCTTGCTTTTAATGGATTCGGGCGGAACGATGATCCCGTATACATCGTTAATGAACAGATTGTTTCAGGCGGTAAATAAATCAAATCACTTTAAAGACGTAAAGTGCTATTATTTCCACAACTGCATCTATTCCAAACTCTATAAGACGCCGGAATGTGAGAACGGCGACTGGGTCGATACGGAATGGGTATTCAGAAACTTAGACAGCGATTATAAGGTGATCATCATAGGAGATGCTGCGATGGCACCTGAGGAGTTGTATTCCGAGGACGGAAACTACAGGGGGCCGAACGGCGGTCTGTCCGGATGGGAGTGGCTGAACCAGATGAAAAAGCATTATAAGCGCATCGTTTGGATGAATCCCAAGATGGCGCCGGCACCGGCACCCTGGAGAGAGGCGGAGACGGCGATCAAAGGTCTTTTGCCGATGTATTTCTTAAGTGTGGACGGATTAAACGAGGCGATGGTAACGCTGATGAAAAAGAAATAGACAAGGAGAATAAGATATGAACCCGATTTATGAAAAACTGGAAAGCTGTTATAAAAGCGTCCGTGAAAAAACGGATTTTGTACCGAAGGTAGCGATCGTACTTGGCTCCGGCTTAGGAGACTATGCAACGGAGATCAAGGTGGAGACCGAAGTGGAATATAAGGACATCGAAGGGTTTCCGATCTCAACGGTCGTAGGACACGAAGGAAAGTTCATCATGGGTTATGTCGGCGACGTTCCCGTGATCTGCATGAAAGGTCGTGTGCACTATTACGAGGGATATCCGATGAGCGATGTGGTCCTTCCGACCAGACTGATGCATAAGCTCGGTGCGGAGTATCTGTTTTTAACCAATGCTTCCGGCGGTATCCGCGAAGGCTTTACGGCGGGTTCGCTTATGATGATCACGGATCATATCTCGACCTTTGTGCCGAATCCTCTGGTCGGTCCCAATATCGAAGAATTGGGCGTTCGTTTTCCGGATATGAGTCATGTGTATCGAACGGAACTTCAGGACGTGATCCGAAGCGTGGCAAAAGAAAATAATATCCCGCTTGCGGAAGGCATATATATTCAGTTCACCGGTCCCAGCTACGAATCTCCCGCAGAGATCCGTATGGCAAAGACGCTGGGTGCGGATGCGGTAGGCATGAGTACGGTTGTGGAAGCGATCACGGCAAATCATTGCGGCATGAAGATCTGCGGTGTCAGCTGTATTTCAAATCTTGCCGCAGGTATTTCACCGACGCCGCTTTCACACAAAGAAGTACAGGAAGCTGCCGATAAGGTTGCACCGATGTTTAAGAAACTGGTAACGGAATCCGTAAAACGATTCGGAACTTTATAAAAAGGGTAAGTGTGTAGGGGATGATATCGGAAGATAAGATTAAGGTTTTGATTGAAAAAGCCATGGAAATGCGTGCGAATTCCTATTGTCTGTATTCAAATTATGCGGTCGGAGCAGCCCTTCTTTGCGAAGGAGACGAAGTGGTCGGCGGCTGCAACGTGGAGAACGCGTCCTTTGGCGGAACAATCTGTGCGGAGCGCTCCGCGGTGAGCAAAGCCATCTCGGACGGAAAACGTTCTTTTTTCGCGATCGCCATTGTCGGCGGACCGGCATCGAAAAAAGGAGTTTTACCGAAAAGTGAAAAGTATGCGTTTCCCTGCGGAATCTGCAGACAGGTCCTTCGGGAATTTTCCAATCCCGCGACCTTTCAGGTGATCATGGCACGCGGACCGGAAGATTACGAAAGCTATATGCTCGAAGAACTGCTGCCCTTATCCTTCGGACCGGAGCATCTGAACTGATCAATGCAGAATTTCGGAAAAGCATTATGCGGATAATGCACCGGATCATAGCAGGTAACATACGGAAATATATGAATTTGTAAAACTGACTGAGAATATACAGCATAAAGGAGAACCGATGAATATTCGTTTTTACAATGCAAGAATACTGACCATGAAGGAGCCGATTGAGATAAGAAACGGTGAACTTTGGGTGAAGGACAAAGAAATCGTGTATGTCGGCGACGGTTCCGACAAAGACGAGGTCTTACGCACCATGGGTCCTTCTTATTCCTTTGAGAGAGAACTGGATTGCAAAGGAAATGTCCTTATGCCCGGCTTTAAGGATGCGCACACGCATACCGCTATGACGTTAATGCGTTCACATGCGGATGATATGCCGCTGAACGATTGGCTCAATCAGCAGATCTTCCCGATCGAAGCGAATATGGGATATGAGGAAGTATACCAATTCACCAAACTCGGTGTTTTGGAGTATTTAACAAGCGGTATCACCGCAGCGATGGATATGTATCTGGATCCTCAGGCAATCTTTGATGCATTTACGGAATGCGGATTTCGTAATGTACAGGTGAGCGGCATCAACAAGTTCGGCCCGACTTTGGAAGTGATGGAAGAGCGTTACAATAAGTTTAACGGTGTCAATGACTTATCAAGCTATATGCTTGGATTCCATGCGGAGTACACCTGTGAAAAGGAACTCTTGCAAGGCATTTCCGAGATGGCACACAAGTACAAAGCTCCCGTGTATACGCACGGTTCCGAAACGAAAGCGGAGGTGCAAGGCTGTATCGATCGATACGGCATGACACCGACCGAGTTTTGTGACAGTTTGGGGCTTTTTGATTTTGGCGGCGGTATCTACCATGGATGCCATGTAACCCAAAAGGATATGGATATTTTCTTAAACCGCGGGCTTTACGAAGTGACAAACCCGGGCTCGAATACAAAGCTTGCCAGCGGTATCGCTCCCGTTTCTTTGTACAGGAAGCGCGGTATTCCGATCGCGATCGGTACGGACGGTCCTGCCAGCAACAATGCGCTTGATTTCTTCCGTGAGATGTTTTTGGTGACGGGACTTGCGAAGCTTCGCGATGGTGATGCGGCAAGTACGGATGCTTTGGAAGTATTGAAGATGGCGACCGTAAACGGCGCAAAGTGTATGCATTTGAATGACTGCGAGACACTTTCCGTCGGACAAAAGGCCGATCTTATCATGATCGATATGCATCAGCCGAATATGCAGCCGATCCACAACATTCCGAAGAATATCGTATACTCCGGAAGCAAACAAAATGTAAAACTGACGATGATCAACGGAAAGATCCTCTATGAAGACGGAGAATTCTTCGTTGGCTGCGATGTGGAGAAACTCTACGAGACCTGCAGTAAGATCATCGACAAGATGGGTGTCAGAGGCTAATGGAATATCTGATAGTTGCGGGCGTTTTTGTGGGATGCTATCTGCTGTTTATAGCGATAGGTATTCGTGATCGGAAACGCGAGGATGCAAGATTTATTAAAAAGTTAAAAGAAGGCTACGGAATACCTTCGACAAAGCAATATAAGACGGATCGCTTGAAGTATCTGGCTTCTTTGGCGGCACGTGAGAAGAGGGATGAGGAGCTGTTTGTGGATGATGTAACGTGGAACGATCTGGATATGGATCGTGTCATGGGACGCATGGACTACACCAATTCCTCTGTCGGAGAAGACGCTCTTTATCGCATGTTGCGCTTTCCCGTACGGGATGAGAACGTGATCGCGAAACGGTGCGAAAGACTGCGGTTTTTATCGGAGCATGAAGCAGACAGAAACGCGATATTTCTTTCCCTTCGTCATATCGGTTATGCCGGGAAATACGGGATCCGCTGGTATTTGGATTCCATGGATGAGGTCCCGAAGGTTTCACAGATCCCTACGATCCTTATCGATATTTTGCTTGTCGTAACCCTCATATTGGGACTTTCGGTTCACGTAGGCTTCTTTCTTGCGTTTATCGTGCTGCTTGTTATTAATGTTATCACCTATATGATGCAAAAGAGTTCTCTTGCACCTTATTTGGCCATTTTCTTTTATCTGTTGAACATTCTGGACGAATGCAGGACAGGACTTCCGCTTTCCAAGGAATGTAAGGAACTGTTCAAAGACTGTATGGATGCTATCGAAGCCGGCGGGAAGAGTTTTCGAAAGGTCATGGTAAACGCCTTCTTTTTCGGCGGAGAACAAAACGGCGGCAATGAGATCTTATCCATTGTCATTATGTACGTGAATATTTGCTTTCACTTTGATATGCTGGCGTTTTACCGGTCGGTGCATTATATCACGGAGCATAAGGATGATTTCCAAGGCATGCTCACGGCGCTCGGAGAACTGGAATGCGCGGCAAGTCTTTGTTGTTATAAAAAGAGTCTGCCCATGAGTTGTGAACCGGAATTTGTCGGAGATTGCAGCATCGATGCCAAACAAACCTATCATCCTTTGCTTAAGGATCCTGTTTGTAACGATGTTCGGATGAAAAAGTCCGTTCTTTTGACAGGCTCGAATGCATCGGGAAAGTCCACGTACTTAAAGAGCGTGATCTTAAATGCGATCGCGGCGCAAACGATCGGTGTAGTCTGTGCCGCGTCTTACAAAGCAACCTTCTTTGCCCCGTACTCGTCGATGGCGTTACGTGATGATATCTTCGGCGGAGAGAGCTATTTCATCGTCGAGATCAATTCCTTAAAGCGGATCTTTGATGCGGCGGAAACGGAGGAAATCCCGGTGCTATGCGCGGTGGATGAGGTGCTGCGCGGTACGAACACAGCCGAACGCATCGGCGCAGGCTGTGCGCTTTTGGAAAAGTTAGCAGAGGGTAATTGCTTGTGCATCGCGGCAACGCATGATTTGGAGCTTACCGACCTGTTAAAAGAACGATATGAAAACATGCACTTCGAAGAAACGGTGGAAGACGGTACGGTCAGTTTCGCGTATAAGCTAAAAGAAGGACCGGCCAAAACGAGAAATGCGATCCGACTCTTAAAGGCGCGCGGATTTGGTGCGGATCTCACGGATAAAGCGGAACGATTGGCGCTGTCCTACATGGATCGCTAACTTGACGATGATTTTTATTCGTTGTAAAATATTAGAAGTTGAAAATCAGTTTGAGAGGACCGGACATGAATAACTTAATTTTATTTGTAAATTCATTTTTATCCTATCTTTTGGTTGCTGTTATCATTGTGGCGCTCGGTGCGATCGCGATCACGATCGGCATCACGATGCGTAAGAAATCCGATGCGAAGGCTGCCCTTGAAGAGAAGGCAGAAGGAACGGATGAGGACGAAAAGGTAACGGAAGCATAGAAATTTGATATTTTGCCATGTATGCAAAGAGGAAAGCGAAAGCTTTTCTCTTTTTTTGCTTGTCTTGACACCGTTTTTGCTTTTCGTTATACTTTAATTTACACCACAATATCTTGTGCTTGTTTACATAACTATTTACTATATCGTGTAAACGGCGGTTCGGGGGTCATTATGTCGGAAGGATTATTTCAAGCGGAGATCAAAAGAGATTTTGCAAAGGACTTTCACACGAAATTGGACGTTTATGTCATTAAAAAAGACGGGAGCAAAGAAGCGTTCAACGTACAGAAGGTCGTAAATGCGGTAAGTAAGAGTGCATATCGTGCCTTAACGCGCTTTTCTGAGGCGGAATATGAGAAAATCTGCGAAGAGGTCGTAAAGAAGGTTGATGAGATCGGAGAGGCAGAGATCCCGATCCCGGTGATGCACAATATCGTGGAGACGGCTTTGGAACAGATCAAGCCGGTCGTTGCGAAGAGCTACCGCGATTATCGGAATTATAAGCAGGATTTTGTGCGCATGATGGACGATGTATATAAGAAGAGCCAGTCCATTATGTATATCGGAGACAAAGAGAATGCGAATACGGATTCCGCACTGGTCTCCACCAAACGTTCTTTGATCTTTAACCAGTTCAATAAAGAACTGTATCAGAAGTTCTTTATGACGACGGAAGAGATCCAGGCTTGTCGCGACGGATATATCTATGTGCATGACATGTCTGCGCGTCGTGATACGATGAACTGCTGTCTGTTTGACGTGGCAAATGTGTTAAGCGGCGGTTTTGAGATGGGAAACATCTGGTATAACGAGCCGAAGACCTTGGATACGGCATTCGACGTCATCGGGGATATCGTGCTTTCCGCAGCCAGTCAGCAATACGGCGGCTTTACGGTACCGGAGGTCGATAAGATCCTGGATCCGTATGCGGAAAAGTCATATCAGAAATATATCGATAAATATGTCGGCCTCGGCATTGATGAAGAAAAAGCAAAAGAAGTGGCCTATGCGGATGTGACGCGTGACTTTGAACAGGGCTTCCAGGGCTGGGAGTATAAGTTCAATACCGTTGCCAGCTCCCGCGGGGATTATCCGTTCATCACGGTGACGGCGGGTCTCGGAAAGACACGTTTTGCAAGACTTGCATCCATTCAGCTTTTGGAGGTGAGACGCAAGGGCCAGGGAAAAAAAGAGTGTAAGAAGCCCGTTCTTTTCCCGAAAATTGTCTTTTTGTATGATGAGAACCTCCACGGACCCGGATGTGAACTGGAGGATGTCTTCGAAGCAGGTGTGCGCTGTTCGTCAAAGACCATGTATCCCGACTGGCTTTCTTTGACCGGGAAGGGCTATATTGCGAGCATGTACAAGCAATACGGCAAGGTCATCAGTCCTATGGGGTGTCGAGCGTTCTTATCGCCCTGGTATGAGCGCGGCGGCATGCATCCGGCGGACGATAAAGATGTGCCGGTATTTGTGGGACGGTTTAATATCGGTGCGGTTTCTTTGCATCTGCCCATGATTCTTGCAAAGGCGCGCCAGGAGGGCAAAGATTTTTACGATGTGCTGGATTATTACCTGAATCTGATCCGTCAGCTTCATATCCGAACCTATGCGTATCTTGGCGAGATGCGGGCATCCACGAATCCTCTTGCCTATTGTCAGGGCGGTTTCTTGGGCGGAAATCTGGGGCTTCACGATAAGATCAAGCCTTTGCTGAAATATGCGACGGCTTCGTTCGGTATCACGGCATTCAATGAGCTGCAGGAGCTTTACAACGGAAAGAGCCTTGTGGAAGACGGTGCGTTTGCGCTGGAAGTATTGGAGCATATCAATGCGAAGATCAATGAGTTCAAGGAAGAGGACGGACATCTGTATGCGATCTACGGTACACCGGCCGAGAACCTTTGCGGTCTGCAGGTAAAGCAGTTCCGTGAGATGTACGGTATCATCGAAGGTGTGTCCGACAGGGAATATGTTTCCAACAGTTTCCATTGCCATGTGGCTGAGGATATCACGCCGATCGAGAAGCAGGACCTGGAATACAGGTTCTGGGAACTTGCAAACGGCGGCAAGATCCAATATGTGAAGTATCCGATCGATTACAATCTCGATGCGATCAAAACACTGATCCGTCGTGCCATGGATATGGGCTTTTACGAAGGCGTCAATCTTTCTCTGGCTTATTGTGATGACTGCGGTCATCAGGAACTGGAGATGGATGTGTGTCCGGTTTGCGGCAGTCGAAACTTAACAAAGATCGACCGCATGAACGGATATCTGGCATATTCGCGTGTTCACGGCGATACACGTCTCTCGGAGCCGAAGATGGCCGAGATCGCCGAAAGAAAGTCCATGTAAAGGGGTTTGTGTTTTGAGATACCATAATATAACGAAAGACGATATGTTGAACGGAGACGGCCTGCGCGTCGTACTCTGGGTGGCCGGTTGTTCCCACTGCTGTAAGGACTGTCAAAATCCCATCACCTGGGATCCGAACGGCGGACTTTTATTTGACGACGCGGCCAAAGAAGAGTTGTTTCATCAATTGGAAAAACCGTATATCAGTGGGATTACATTTTCCGGCGGAGATCCGCTTCACGAAGCGAACCGCTACGGCGTAAAGCAGTTAATGACCGAGATCCGTGAAAAGTATCCGGATAAGACGATTTGGCTTTATACGGGAGATGTTTGGGATAATTTAAAGGATGATCCGATCGTGGAGCAGATTGATGTGCTCGTGGACGGAGAGTTCATGTGCGATCTGCGCGATCCCAAGCTTTTATGGAAGGGCAGTTCCAATCAGCGCGTGATCGATGTACAGGCGACGCTTGCAAAGGAAGACAAAAGCGAGCCGGTGCTTCATTGCGGCGATTATTATTAAAGGTTAGTTTGAAGGGAGCATTATGAGCGAAAAGATTCAGATCCGTTATTTAAACGATCAGATCGAGCGATTGAAATATATCGACGGAAAGAGCGATTGGATCGACTTAAGAAGCGCGGAACGCGTAGAGCTAAAGCAGGGTGAGTTTAAACTCATCCATTTGGGTGTTGCCATGCAGTTGCCAAAAGGATACGAGGCGCACATTGTTCCACGCAGTTCCACATTTAAAAACTACGGTGTGATCCAGACCAACCACTGCGGCATCATCGACGAGACGTATTGCGGTAATGACGA
Organism: Lachnospiraceae bacterium; assembly: GCA_024690725.1. Classification (GTDB taxonomy): domain Bacteria; phylum Bacillota; class Clostridia; order Lachnospirales; family Lachnospiraceae; genus UBA2882. Next base: position 6,840 of record JAILOQ010000115.1, on the reverse strand, counting down.
CTGGTGGAGAATGCCGGTACTTGCCATGCGTGATACGGTCATTGAAAAGAATGACCGCATTTGTCAGTTCCGCATTGAAAAGCATCAGCCCGAGATCGTATTCGAAGAGGTGGATGAGTTAGCAGGTGCAAACCGCGGCGGATTCGGAAGTACCGGAGTAAAATAAGAGGAAGAGCTTATGGCATCGCAAAGATATCTGGTAGAAGGATACAGTTTTCCGACAAAAGAAGAGGCAGATCGTGCTGCGAAGGAATTGTCCAAGATTCAGGTATTGAATCAGAAGATCGATCCCGATCAGTTGTCCGCCATCAAAGCGCTGTATGTACGCGCGGTCGACGGCAAGGCGTTTGAGACCGAAATGGGACTGAATTACTTACGTTCCCTGCAGATGCATCTCGTAAATGAAGGCGCAATGGCCATCGATGAGAAACCGCTTCCGATCAACTACTGCAGAGGAACGATGGAAGATGAACTGATCAAGGTCAAAGAAGAGTATGAAGTCTTAATGCAGGATGAAACGGACAAGGCGCAGGCGGAAGTGCAAAAAGCCAAGCGTGAACTTCGCGCATCCAAGAAAGTGCAAAAGAACATGACGATCGCGATCATCATATTGATCATCATGGTAGCGGGTATGTTCGGCATTTCTTTTACCGGGAAGAATGCGAATATCTTGAATTACAGAAATGCGATCATCGAAGAATACAGCGAATGGGAGCAGGAACTGTCCGAGCGCGAAGCCAAGATCCGTCAAAAAGAAGCGGAATTAAACATGAATTAGAGGTCTGAAATGGACAAAAAGAAAATTTTGGTGGTGGATGATGAAAGCCGCATGCGCAAGATCATCCGGGATTTTTTAACAAAGAACGATTTCACCGTGGTGGAAGCGGAGAACGGCTTGCAGGCTGTGGAGACCTATGCGCAGCAGCGGGACATTGCCTTGATCCTTTTGGACGTCATGATGCCCGAAATGGACGGTTGGGATGCGTGCCGTGAGATCCGGCAGATGTCCGGTGTGCCGATCATCATGCTGACGGCAAAGAGCGATGAGCAGGATGAACTATTGGGCTTTGAACTCGGCGTGGATGAATATATCACAAAGCCGTTCAGTCCGAAGATCTTAGTGGCGCGTGTGGAAGCGGTATTGCGAAGAAGTGCGCCTCAGGAAGAAGAAGCCTGCGTGGATGCGGGCGGTATCATTATCGATCATCCGGCTCACATGGTAACGATCGACGGAAAGCCTGTCGATCTGAGTGTGAAGGAATTTGAACTCTTAAATTACTTCGTCGAGCATCAGGGCGTGGCGCTGAGTCGTGAAAATATTCTTGCCAATGTCTGGGATTACGACTATTTCGGTGATGCGCGCACGATCGACACGCATGTAAAGAAGTTGCGTGCCAAACTCGGTGAGAAGGGCGATTATATCAAGACCATCTGGGGCATGGGCTACAAATTCGAGTGCTAGACCTTTTGGCAAAGTGGCTCGAAGCCTTATAAATAGGGGCAAAAATAGCTCTTTTTGTCCATTATGTCCGAGAGTATTAAATAAAAGATAGGGGAAATACCAGTCAGTACTAAATGCTGATTGGTATTTTTTTGCTGTTTTCGTAGTGAATAATTATGTCCAACACATACTCAACAGGGTGTCAACAAGCGTAGTGGTTACAAATTCAAAGTAAGTGAATGGACATTTTTTTTGATAGTGAATTGATAGAAATAATACTTTTTAAATATTTCTTGTTACAATTATTTGTAAAAAACAAGATTGGAGAAAATATAAGTGAATATCTATGGATATGTAAGAGTTTCAAGTAATGATCAAAATGAAGATAGGCAGATGGATGAAATGAAAAAAAAGAATATCACAATGGACAATATTTTTGTTGATAAACAATCTGGAAAGAATTTTGACCGGGTTTCCTATCAACAAATGCTCCAAAAACTTGAACCAGGAGATTTGTTATATTTATTAAGTATTGATCGTCTTGGACGTAACTATGAAGATGTACAAATACAATGGAGATTTCTAACAAAGGAAAAACAAATTGATATTTGTGTGATCGATATGCCGCTGTTAGATACGAGAACACGCAAGGATTTGATGGGGACTTTTATTGCGGATTTGGTGTTGCAAATTTTATCTTTTGTAGCGCAATCTGAACGCGAGAATATTAAGCGAAGGCAGGCACAGGGGATTGCGGCTGCAAAAGCAAGAGGTAAGCATTTGGGAAGACCCCCAAAAGTGTTACCAGGAAATTTTGAATATATGGTTTCTGAATGGAAAAAGGGAACAATGGATATAGAAGAGATATTAGAAATATGTAATATCTCAAAGTCCACGTTTTATCGAAAATTAAAATAGAACTTCTCAAAAGGTGTACTTTTTGAATCTGTTTCGATGAACAAATCTATAGCTATATAGGGCAATTTCAAATAACACGACAACTTGATAAATGCAATGTTTTATGATACTATCATATGGAAAATAGAACTTCTCAAAAAGTACACCTTTTGAGAAGTCTAGAAGGTGTTAAATATGGATGGAGTGGTTCGTAAATTTGAGAAAGCAGTTGTTGTTTCGTTCTTTGCTTTTATTGGGGCAATTTTAATATCTAACCTGTCAAGTAGCTATAGTTGGCTAGGGTATAATTTGGAAAAGCAAAATAAATATATTTTAATATTGACACCAATTATTTTACTGTGTGTCATTATACTGTCATTATATCAAACTAAAAAGAAGAGTGACATATTAAAAGTATCAGTAATAGTTGCAATAACTTTGATTCAAATATTATTTGTGGAAGCGCTATCTACACAAACTGGATGGGATTCTGGAGCGGTAATAAATGCAGCTTTGCAAACGGATATTCAGGCAAGCAGTCAATATTTATCCGTATATCCTAATAATCTTATTTTGGTTTTTATGTACAAATTTGTATTTTCACTTTTTCGAGTTGATATTAACCATGCATATTTTGTTGCGTCGATTATGAATGTTTTTATAGTCGACTTATCTGTATATATGATGACAAAGATATGTTTGCATTGCTTTGGACAGGAATGCAATCGTGTATTTTGTTTTTTTTCATTTCTTTTTCTATTATTTTCGCCTTGGCTGATTATACCGTATTCTGATGTTGTTGCTATGATGTTTGTAGTTAGCACTGTATTTTGGTATTTGAAATTGGGACGGTTTGAAAACGTGCTACTAAGATGTATATTATTTGGCTTACTGGGGGGCTGGATTGCGATAGGAATAAAGATTAAACCAACAACAGTGGTTGCAATTGTTACAATTTTCATCCATGCCCGGATAAAGGGGATTAAGAAAAAAGAAACCAATGATTTCAAATTTTTTTGTGTGCTTCTTTTGGGAATGACAATAATACTGTGGTTAATCAATTCTTTGCTTGAAAGACAGGATGTCTTTGAGTTGGACGCAACAAGAAAAATGACAATGACACATTACATGATGATGTCACTAAATGATAATTTAGGCGTATACACGGATGAAGATTATTGGATAAGTCAATCAGCTTCAAATGTCGATGAACGTCAGCAGGTTAATATGAAAGAGATAAAGAAACGACTCAAGGATAAAGGATTAGCTGGCTATTTTGAGGGGCAATGGAAAAGAAGTAGGCAAATATTTGGAGAAGGAAATTTTAACTGGGGAGGAGAAGCTGGCGCTTATTTTATAAATTATGATTTTAATCAGCATCCTATATTGCGTAATCTTTTTTATACAAGGGGATGTAATTATGGCTTTTATTTTTATGGAAGTCAAGCGGCATGGTTTACAGTATTAGCGTTGCTCATATTAAATAGCTTCCGGATTATAAAATATGGAATAAGAGATGAGGAATTATTGTTTATTCTTCCGATAATAGGTGTATGGTTATTTCAACTTATTTTTGAATCACGCTCTAGATATCTCATTGCATTTTTGCCCTTTATATTAGCGGAATCTTCCGCTATTTCCGTAGAAATAAAAAGAGTCGGGAAAATTATTGAATGTAAAAGACAAAGTCTTTGCAAAAAATATTAGAGACGGATTTAGTTAACAAATGGGGACTGGAAGAAAGGAATAAATACAATCATCAGCTAAGATGATTGTATTATGTGAGTATATATGACAAGATGGGAAAAAAAAGCGTTACAGGTAATAGAAAAGCATAAATTTGCGTTTGCTATAGCAATTGTCACAATTCTTTCATTCGCAATTCGTATTTGTTTGCTTGATTTTATTTCAGGAGATATGGGAGAGTTTTTGCTTCCATGGTATCAGGAGATAAAAGATGCAGGTGGTCTATTGGGACTAAATAGGAGAGTGGGAAATTACAATATTATATATCAGTTTGTGATTGCATTATTGACGTATTTACCGATTGATCCAGTATGGGGATATAAACTTTTCTCTGTTATTTTTGATTATCTTCTTGCTGTATTAGTTGCCTTTATTGTATATGATTTGTGCAAAAATAAAGAGGGAGACAGAAAAGCATTATTTGCTTATACAATGGTTTTGTTTTCTCCACTTGTGATTATGAATTCCTCATTATGGGGACAGTGTGATTCCATTTATACTTTCTTTTGTATTTATGCTGTATGGGCCTACATAAAGGAAAAAAGAACAGTATCATTTGTTCTATTAGGAGTTGCATTTGCCTTTAAGTTACAAACACTTTTTATTTTGCCATTATTTGTATTTTTATATATCTACAAAAAGAATATTTCTATTTTTCATTTTCTCATTATGCCGGTTATATTAATAATTTCAAGTATACCTGGTCTCGTTATGGGACGAGGTATAAAGGAATGTTTCCGTATTTACATCAGTCAGACCTATTACTACAAGGTTATGTGGAATAATTATCCAAGTGCATGGTGTATACTGGCAGTAGGAAATACTGATGCATTCTATAATTTGATGAAATTACCTGCAATTATACTTGCGCTTGTAGTATTAGGTTTATTAATTTATTACTGGTGGAGTAACCAAGTAGTGATTTCTAAGAAAACCATTATCTATATGGCTTTTTTGGTTTGCTATACTTGCATTTTATTTCTGCCAGCAATGCATGAGAGATATGGTTTTATCTATGAAATTCTTGGGATTGTTATTACATTTTTAATTCCACAGACAATAGTATTGTTGGTGGGACTTCAATTAATAATATTGCCATTATATTCGCAATTTTTATTTGGACCACTCATCCATTTACCTTTGCTTGGAGTGGTTAATATTATGATATACATTCTGTATTTATTTGTATTAAATAAAAAAATATGTGAGGAAACAACAGGCTAAATACAAAGATTTGGGTATATAAAAATGTTACTGTTTACGATCAAATCCGCTCCAGACGAACAAGGGGCGGCTATTTTTCGTGGGAATTCATCCTTAAATGAATAAAGGAATATGATATAATACATACGTTATGATTACATCAGAGATATTTCATTATTAGGGAGGAGTAGTATGGATTTAGAACAAAAACACTTGCAGGAAAATAATAAAATTTGTTTTCAACTAGGTATTGTGATTCACGCATTTATACTTGCAGCTATTATTCTATACAGAATTGGACGTGCTTTTCCAACAACCCCGATGATGATAGTTGAGGTAATTAGCTTAGTGATTAGCGTAGTTGGATATTGGAAGTTAAGAACTCATAAAATATGATTAATTGGTTAATATTTCGGGTTGAGCATAGGTTATTTATAGATGTTATGCGTGTTTTATATACATTTGTGGATTATTGGTAGATTTTTATGGAGAAATTTACCGATGGTCGATGCAGTTAATGTTGAGGAAAACACAACTAAAAAATTTTATACGGCTGAAGAAGTAGCAGAAATACTTAGAATTAGTAGATCAACGGCATATAAATATTTGAATAGTGATGAATGGAATACATTTGGTGCAGAGGTTTTGAAGAAGGATATGAAGCAATAGAAGGGTATGAAAAAGAGTACTAAATATGAATGAATTTTATTAAGGTACTAAAAATTACTAAATTAGTTGTATTCCATAGAGAATATATGGACCATATGGAACTATTGGACAGAAGTGTGTAATATATGGAAATAATGGATTCAAAGGACATAATGGACAGAATATCAAAAAGGTATGGGCTACAAATTCGAGGTGTGATAAAAAAGAAGAGATGCATTGAGCCCAGTAATAGTGGGCTCCCCGGGGATTTTGATAAGCTAGTATAGTTTTGTGGTTCATTTGGGTTTAGTGTAGAATACATGCTTAATCCTCTGTCGGTCCATAGGTGGATATTTTTGCACAATTGTGGTAAAATAAATTATAATTGTTTGACAATTCTGCGGGTGCAGACAGTCGAAGAATATGCAAACGGTTCGGGGGTTCGGTTTGCGGATGATATTACCAAGGAGGGTATGTGATGTTTGGGAAAAAGCAGGTTACAAAGACACAGGAGCAGGACAACAGGGTTGCCGAGCTGGAAGCGAGGATCAGGGAGCTGAAAGATCAGCTCTATGACAGCAAGGAAGAGCTGGAGGCTGTCAATACCAGTACCCATCTGGGAATCTGGAAATGCTTCTACGACAACGAAGGGAACCAGCAGGCTGTGGAGTATTCCGATGAGTTTCGAAGAATGCTGGGCTACAGCAAGGAGGAGTTTCCGGATTCCGTTGATACCCTGGGCGGTCTGATCCATCCGGATGATGTGGCGGCGGTGTTTGCCAACTTCGGAGAGGCAGCGGCAGACCGGAGCGGGATCAAAAAATATGATATTGACTACAGACTCCTTGCCAAGGACGGGCAGTACAGGTGGTTCCATGCTGCCGGCGAGTGCCTCAGATGGCCGG
>JAILOQ010000110.1 GCA_024690725.1 Lachnospiraceae bacterium | reverse complement strand
ATGATGATGCAAAAATTAGTACAACCAAACGTGCAATTTAGTGTATACTATCCATGTGGCCTGGACAAAGAAAAACGGTATCACTTTTATAACAGAGCTTTGAAAGTGAATGTGAGAGAGTTCGGCGATCTCGTAAATACCATAGCTCCGGTCCACATCAAACAGGATTCGCATCTGCATTATCTGCTCTCAAAGTTTGTAAAGCTGGACGGAGAGACAGAGGATCTGGAAGCATACGGAAGTATGCTGATGGAAGGGGTGCATTTACATCCTGCGTACGGCGGTACCGGATTCTCGGATCAGGTACGTCATTATGCCGATTTCGGCAGCCGTATGTACTTTATGGAAGAAGTATAGGTTATGAAAAAATTGTTTCGTTATCTTTGGTTGTTCATTAAGACGGTATTACGCCTTGTCTTAAAACCATTGAGTTTCCTGCCGGCCATCTTTATGATGTACTTTATCTTCAGTATGTCGGCACAGACCGGAGATGAGTCCGGAAGCTTGAGTTTGAAAGTCAGTACCGCGATCGTAAAGGTCGCCAATGAGGTACTTGATGAAAACTGGACACCGGAGCAGGTGTTGAACAAAGCGGAAGAGTACCATCACATTGTGCGCAAATTGGCGCATTTCACAGAGTACTTCGTGCTTGCGATCACCGTGGCATTTCCGCTTTATGTGTACGGGCTTCGCGGTTTTCCGCTCGTTATCATTGCGGGACTTTTCTGTGTGGGATTTGCCGCACTCGATGAGTACCACCAATCCTTCGTGGCGGGACGCGGTCCTTCCAAAAAGGACGTCATCATCGACAGTTGCGGCGCATTCTTAGGGATCTATGTTACAAGGTTCTTTAGTTTTATCGGTAGAAAGACTATCTTTGCACCGCTTGCAAAGGATCGGGATTAGGGAAAGAAAAATTAGAAAGCAAAAAAGGTGCCGCATGGCACCTTTTTATGTGTTGCATATTTGAAATCTTAAGATTTTTAGAAGCGCAGAGCATCCACGATCTCTTTTGTTGCTTTCGGTTTATTCATGGAGTAGATATGAATGCCGTCCGCACCGTTATCAATCAGATCCTGTAACTGACGGATCGCATAGTCCACACCGGCTTTTCGCATATCGTCATTGTTGTCACCGTATTTTACGACCAAGTCGGAAAAGGCCTTCGGAATGGATGTTCCGCTCATCGCAATGGTCGTACTTACCATTTTCGCGCTTGTGATCGGCATGATCCCGGCATGGATCGGTACGGTAATGCCGCTTGCAAGACACTGTTCCTGAAATTCGTAATACACATCATTGTCCATAAAGAGCTGGGAGATGAGATGAGAAGCACCGCATTCCACTTTACGCTTTAAATTGGCGATATCGCCGCGTTTGCTCATAGCCTCCGGGTGCTTTTCCGGGTAGCACGCACCTGCAAATTTGAAATCATCGTTCTTTTTCAAGTAGGTGATCAGGTCGCTTGCATGCGCAAACTCCCTGGATTCAAATTGTTCATCGCTCATATCTTTCGGACGGTCCCCGCGCAGTGCGAGCACATGGGTGACACCGACCTTCTTTAACTCGGATGCAACCGCATCGATATCTTCTTTTTTATTGCCGACGCAGGTCATATGTGCGATGGCTTCGATCCCCAATTTGTTTTGAATATAATCGGTCACCTCAACGGTCTTTTTGGACCTGCTGCCGCCCGCACCATAAGTACAGGAAATGAAAGCGGGGTGCAATTCTGCCAGTTTGTCACAGACAGAGAACACGCCGTCAAAGTCATCGTCCTTTTTGGGCGGGAAGATTTCAAATGATAAAACGGTTTTGTTTTGCTCTGACATAAACTCTCCTCATACACGTCTTAACGACTTCGTTAAGTCTTTCTTTCTTGTGTTTAAATCGCACTTATTGTATCATTAAAGAGGTATGAATGCAAACCGTTAAAACCATGCAGAAAGTGAGAAAATCAATGGAAAACAACTTTAATTCAACTTCCGATTATGTGGCAAGCGAAGAGCTGTTAAGCGCTGTAAATGTAGCGATCGCTTTAAAGAAGCCTCTTCTGATCAAGGGAGAACCCGGTACGGGGAAAACGATGCTGGCGCAGGCTGTTGCGAATTCGCTTGGAAAGAAGCTGATCATTTGGAATATTAAGTCTACGACCAAAGCGCAGGACGGTCTTTATATGTATGATACGATCCAGCGCCTTTACGACGGACAATTCGGGGAAGAGGGCGTGGATGATATTGCCCGCTATATCAAACTCGGTAAGCTCGGTGAGGCGTTTGAAGAGGATGAGCAGTGTGTTCTTTTGATCGATGAGATCGATAAGGCGGATCTGGAGTTCCCGAATGACCTTTTGTGGGAGCTGGATCAGATGGAGTTTTACATTCATGAAACAAAGCGTACCGTGAAGGCAAAACAGCGTCCGATCGTGATCATAACAAGTAATGCGGAAAAGGAACTCCCCGATGCGTTCCTTCGCCGCTGTATTTTCCACTACATCGATTTCCCGGATGAGACGCTCATGGAAGAGATCGTGCGCACGCACTATCCGGATGTGGAAGAGAATCTGTTAAAGAATGCGATGGATGTGTTCTACAATATCCGTAACATTCGTGATATCCGTAAAAAACCGAGCACTTCGGAGCTGATCGATTGGATCAATGCGCTGCAGATGAATGGGATCGATCCGGAAACGCTGCGCGCAAAGCTTCCGTTTGTCGGTGTTGTAGTCAAGAAAGATGAAGATTTGGAGACCGTAAAGAAGTATGTTCAGTGAGTTCTTTTACGAATTAAAAGCAAAAGGCTTGGATATCTCTTTGACCGAATGGCTCAATCTGCATGAGGCTCTGAATCAGGGCCTGGCGCATAGTTCTTTGACGGAGTTTTATTATCTGTCGCGTGCGATCTTAGTAAAATCCGAGACCGATTTTGACCGTTTTGATTCTGCCTTTGAAGAGCATTTTAAAGGTGTGGAAAAGGACACGGAGGTCGGTGCCGAGATGCTTCGGTGGCTGGATAAATCCGAGGAGATGAAAGCGCTTCTGGAAAAGGAAGAAAAGAAGTGGCTCGATACGCCCCAGGATGATGTGCAGATCGACAAAGAAGATGTGGAGACTAAGTTCAAGGAGCGTCTGCGCGATCAGGACAGTGAGCACAACGGCGGAAATTTCTGGATCGGTACCATGGGTAAGACGGCCTTTGGTAACTCCGGTAATTTTGTCGGCGGGATCCGTGTGGGCGGTGCGCCCGGCGGACAGAGTGCGTTCCAGGT
>JAILOQ010000078.1 GCA_024690725.1 Lachnospiraceae bacterium | reverse complement strand
TTGAGCGGATACGTGATCAGATCCTTATTCAAATCTTCGTGAATTATCTTCATGGATTCTCTCCGTTACATGTACATTCTTAAGTTCTATCTTATCACATTTTGCGGGAAAAGAAAAAGAGTATTGCGTGCAATAAAACGTGGAAAAACAGGTGCAAACGTAGTATATTAGAACTAGTGGTTTATGAGAAAATAATTCAATTAAGGAGTAGGGTTTTTATGGGAGCAAGAGGTACTTTTACCGGCGGTATTCACCCCTATGACGGCAAGGACTTAAGCAAGGACAAGCCGATCACAGCGGTGCTTCCGGAGGGAGATCTTGTCTATCCGCTGTCCCAGCATATCGGAGCGCCGGCAAAGGCGGTCGTAAGTAAAGGCGATCATGTCATGGTGGGCGAGATGATCGCGGAAGCGGGCGGGTTTGTATCCGCACCAATCTATGCGACGGTTTCCGGTACGGTGAAGGCGATCGAAAAACGCCGCATTACCGTGGGAGATGCGATAGATGCCATTATCATTGAAAATGACGGAAAATACGAAGAGGTGGATTACGGTCCCGTGACACCGTTAGAAGAGCTGACGCCGCAGGAGATCGTGGCGAAGGTGCAAAAAGCCGGCGTGGTCGGCATGGGCGGTGCGGGATTCCCCACACATGTCAAATTGTCGCCGAAGGAGCCGGAAAAGATCGACTACATCATCGGCAACTGTGCGGAGTGTGAACCGTATCTGACCTCGGATTACCGCAGAATGCTGGAAGAGCCCGAGAAGGTGATCGGGGGATTGAAATGCGTTCTCGCGATTTTCCCGCAGGCCAAGGGTATTTTGGCTGTTGAGGATAACAAAAAAGACTGCATTAAGCTGTTGACGCGACTTACGGAGAATGAGCCCAGGATCACGGTAAAGTCGTTAAAGACCAAGTATCCGCAGGGTGCGGAGCGACAGCTCATCTATGCCGCAACGGGCAGAAAGATCAATTCCAAGATGCTGCCGGCGGATGTGGGCTGTATTGTCGATAACGTGGATACGCTGGTTGCGATCCATGCGGCGGTAACGGAGAATAAGCCTCTGATGGAGCGTATCGTGACCGTTACGGGTGATGCGATCAAGGACCCGAGAAACTTTAAGGTGCGCATCGGTACGAATTACCGTGAGTTGGTCGCACATGCGGGCGGCTTCAAGACCCAACCCGAGAAGATCGTAAACGGCGGTCCGATGATGGGCTTTGCACTCTTCGATCTGGATGTGCCCACGACCAAGACCGCATCGGCGCTGTTGTGCCTGACCAAGGACGAGGTCAGCATGAATGAGCCGGGTCCCTGCATCAATTGCGGTCGTTGCGTGGAGGTTTGTCCCGGACGGGTGGTTCCCAGCAAGCTGGCGGATTTTGCGGAACGCGGGGACAAAGAAACCTTTCAAAAGTATAACGGTATGGAATGCTGCGAATGCGGCTGCTGCAGTTTTGTCTGTCCGGCCAAGCGGCAGCTGACACAGCAGATCAAGTCCATGCGTAAGATGGTCCTTGCGGATCGTCGGAAGAAATAACGGGAGGAATGTGAGAATATGAGTATGAAAGTTTCATCCAATCCGCATGTTCGTTCCAAGGTTACGACGAGCAAGATCATGTTATCCGTGATCATTGCGCTTCTTCCGGCTTCCTGCTTTGGTATTTATAACTTTGGATTACATGCACTGATCCTTTTGTGTGTCTCGGTTGCGACGACTGTGTTGAGCGAGACCGTGTTTAATCTGATCGTACATAAAAAGAACACCATCGGCGATCTTTCCGCAGTGGTAACGGGATTGCTGCTCGGCTTAAACCTGCCGCCCATGGCGCCCTGGTGGATCGCCGTGATCGGCGGTATGTTTGCCATCTTTGTCGTGAAGATGGTCTTCGGAGGTCTGGGACAAAACTTCATGAATCCGGCCCTCGGTGCGAGATGCTTTTTGGTGATCTCCTTTACATCGATCATGACGAATTTTGACTGCGATGCCTATTCCGGTGCCACACCGCTCGCGCTTGTCAAAGCCGGCGAAAAGGTGAATATCCTGGATATGGTCGTGGGACGTACGGCCGGCACCATCGGTGAGACGAGCGTGATCGCCATAGTGCTTGGCGCATGCTTTTTGATCTTTTTGGGTGTCATCGACTTAAAGGTTCCCGGAAGTTACATTCTGAGTTTTGTGATCTTTTTGATCCTCTTTGGCGGACACGGTTTTGACTGGGCGTTCATTTCGTCCCACCTAGCCGGTGGCGGCCTGATGCTCGGTGCTTTCTTCATGGCGACCGACTATGTAACGAGACCGGTAACGGCCAAGGGACAGATCGTGTTCGGTATCTTCCTCGGTATCATGACCGGAATTTTGCGGATCTACGGCGCGAGTGCAGAAGGTGTATCCTATTCGATCATCTTAGGCAATCTCTTAACGCCGCTCATTGAAAAGTACACACAACCGATTCCTTTCGGAGAAAAGAAGGGAGGTGTGGTCGGATGAAGACGATGATCAAAGAAGCAGCCATTCTTTTTCTGATCACATTGGTTAGCGGATGCTTACTCGGTGCGGTCTATTCCGTGACAAAGACACCGATCGCGGAGGCGAAGCAGCGGGCTAAGGAAGCGGCCTGCAAAGAGGTCTTTGCCGATGCTGACAGCTTTGCGTTAAAAGAAGATTTAGACCTTGCGGCAGGGAATACCTACCTTTCGGAACAGGGCTACAAGGTGGAGATCAATGAAGTGAGCGAAGCGGTTTCTGCGGACGGAAGCGTCTTGGGTTATGTGATCACCCTGACCGACAGCGAAGGCTACGGCGGAGACATTCAGTTCTCCATGGGTGTCAGAAACGACGGAACGATCAATGCGATTTCTTTTCTCAGTATTTCCGAAACGGCGGGTCTCGGTATGAAAGCGGATCC
>JAILOQ010000044.1 GCA_024690725.1 Lachnospiraceae bacterium | reverse complement strand
GGCCTCAAAATCAGACTCGGCTTTGATGTTGCACATCACGCCAAGCGTCGCGGTCTCGTTTCCGTCAAAGTGTTCCATGAGCATATCCCACAGGATCTTTTCCTCCGAAACACCGATATAATCCTTGTATTCCTTGGACGGCAATATCGTAATGCGATCCTCGATCGGCGTATCGTCGATGATCTGCTCTCGTTTTAACATCGATCCCGGCATCACGACTTCAACCACCGCCAACACGATAAAAAGGATCACACCCACAACAACGATTCCGGTAAATCGCCTTGTAAAGCGGACCCTGTCCTTATCTTTCTTTACGTTTTCAAAGCGGTTTCTCTCACGGATCTGCGTTTCACGGTAGCGCTTTGCCACTACCCGCTCATGCTCTGCCTTTCTTCTATCCAACAGAGCTCTGTGCCGATCGGCCCGCTCTCTTTGCTTTGTTCCCACTCCGTAACGGAGGTTGTTTTTCTCTCTTAACAGGCGAAGTTTCTCGTCATTTTCAGCCAGAAACTTATTGCGCTTTTCCATGATCTGCGCATAAGTCTCCGTCTTCTTTTCATAGACTTCCTTTGCACGCTGTTCTCTTCTTTCCTGCCACTGTGCCGCTCTTTCCTCGCGGGGATCACCCATGCCTGATTCCTTCCTTATGCTTAAATATACTTATGAACAAATTCAATGGCATCCTCACCCTTTTTACGGATGTAGCCGTTCACCTTCAATTCGACCTTGGCATCCGGATGCTCTTCGTCGTATTCTTCCATGTCCTCTTCCATCAAAGCGATCACCATATCCATTAACGTTCTTTTTCCGTTCGCTTCGAAAATGGCAAAGCGGTCATCGGATAACTGGACCAGATTGCGATCGCGCGGAACCGATGCCTGCAGATGCTTTACAAACGCCTCATGATCGCCGTTAGCTTCCATGATGATCACGGAACGGACGTCCTGTGCGCCGGTTTTGATCTGCTCCTCCAAAAGTTCCAGATAAGCCGTATTGTAAAAGCCCGTCTGCGCATCCTCATACTGCCATGCATTGACCATGGAAAAATAGAGGTTCACAAGACCGATCGCAAATCCCAAGGGGATCGCGGAATAGTTCGTAAGCTCCGCCATCACGATCGCCAAAAGGATCGGGATCAAAAGCGGGCGGATGTGGAAGAAATGCATCTTCACCTTCTTTTTCCGCGCCTGCAAGATCAACACGAAGGTAAAGAAGAAGTACAAAAGCTCCAGCACTTCCATCACATGATAAAGGATCGTGGGCTCCGCCCAGTTGTTCTCACCGATGTCAAACATCAGATGTATGAACGGATTGACGAGGAGCAACACCATAAATATTAACAACGGGACAAAGAAACCTCTGTAATTTCTTTTGAAATGATCCAGGCTGTGATAGAGTTTGTAATCCACATATACGATCCACTGATAGAGCATGAGGCCTGCGCCAAGCTCCATCAAGGTCTTTCCGAAAAAGCTGACGTAACGCGTCCACGGTGCGGTCTGATAATGCATCGAATATGTAAGGATCCCGCCCAAGGCATCCGCAATGAGCGAAAAGCACATGGCAAGGAAGATCTTGTTCTCGATCTTATCCTTCTTTAACCGGTAGGATAAGACAACAAGGCCCAACACCAGCATGATGGCCATGAAATCCGTATATAGCGTTACCATGGATTCTGCTGCTATTTTCATCGCTCCCCCTCCTTCTGAAAGTCATAATTCGTCCGGAAAATGTGCAAATACGTCATGATCAGCGCGAAGTAGAACGATGTCGAAGAAAGTCCTTCCAAAAACAGGCTCGGCAAAAAGCGGATCAATAACAAGAGGATAAAGAACACGATCAAAATCTTTTGCAGTCTGCCAAGCTGTACGCAGATGATCACTGCATAAACGAGCGGGGCGATGTAGAGCGCATTGTAAAACGGTCCGTAGGAAAACGTGCCCGTCGCCATATCCACATCATATAAGAACCCGAAGAAGATGTTGACGAATACCGCGATAAACGTCACAAACATCGGGATGGAATACAGTTTCCAATACTTTCTCACCTGTGCTTCTCTGCGCACCGCACACATAAAGTAGAGTGCAAACAAAAACCAGATGACCTGTGCCACGATGGAGAATAAGATATTCTCGATCCAGAGCGGAACCGAGGCCTGCGCAAGCCCTCTGTCCCCAAAAACACATTCAAAAATATCCAATGACGCGAGACAGATGTTTAACACGAGCATCGCAAAGAAAAGCCGATCCACGAGGAACCCGCGCCTTCTGTATATTCCCGTATGAATGATGATACCGCACATCAGAATGATCGCCGCACAGTTGATATAGATCAAACCGATACTGTCCGTTGCAAGTCCTGCCACTTATCACCCCTCCTGTCTCTGTCCGCTGAAACTCTCTTCCCCCTTGGCTTCCGGGAAAAGATATGCCGAAAGCTTAAACGTTGCGGAGTCATGTCTGTGAATGACCACCTCCGTATCGTGCGGGTACAATTCAGCGGCACGTAAAATGGAAAAACGTACCATGTACATTAAATTCTTCTTTTCATCCGGTCCCCAGTCCGCCAAAAGTTCCACGCGCAGCTTTCCGGATGTCATGCGGTGTACCAATAAGAAACCGTCGATATTGCCGTCCGACTCCTCATAACAGGACACATCGGGTTCATACCAGTCAAGGCTTAATGCCGCCAGATCCTCCGGCAGTTCCCTGTGGATGTGATACATGCAATCTATGACACCGCTGCGAAAAGAACGTGATTTTAACGTTCCGAGTTCCACGATATAAGGCGGCGTCTTGGTCTTTTTTACCATCGGAAGTTCCAAAAGGCGCTCGATCGTGACCACGATATCGTCACCTTCGCAATCCTCCGTCTCAAATCCTTCCCCTTCAAATGTTTCCCGCAAAGAGCCTGCCGCATCGGTCGTGAACTTAAAATAACTCTTCGTCACTTCCTCCTCGGTCGCCCGGGATGCATATTCTTCAAATAACAGTTTCTTAGCGGATGCATCGGTAACGCTGATCCAGTCCAGACGCCCTTCGGTATCGACCTCTTCGTCTTCCGCATGCTTTAACTCCCAGATCATCGCAGCTTCCGTCGTATCATCATCCGTCACGGCAACCGCACGATAAAAACGCCTGCCGATATTCTCGCACGCGTCGGGATCAATGTATTCCATAAACTGTTCCACATTATCTTCTGTGATCTCTGTGATTTCCATGAATTTCCCTCTCCTGCATAAACATAAAAACCCTTATCAATTTTAGCATAATCCGCCCCTGATTGTCTAACTATATCTCCGCAAGAGAAGCCCCCCATTTTAGATAAACGCTTCGCGATGATGCGCAGGAATTCGGGCGAAAAATTCCCGGACAAAGAAAAAAAGCACATCTTCCGATGTGCTTTCGAGCACGAGACGGGATTCGAACCCGCGGCCCCCTCCTTGGCAAGGAGGTGCTCCACCACTGAGCCACTCGTGCATGACTGCCGTTCTCACGACAAGTCATATCTTAACAAAAATGTGTTTCGTTGTCAATAAAATTTCAAAAAATATCGATGAAAATCTTAATTGTATGCGATCTTATCCCGTAATTTCACGCGATAAATACGATAAAGACTCTCATTGATGCGTTCTTCCGTGATCGTACCGGCATTCACCGCATCCAGAATGCCGTTATAAGCCTTTTGAAAGTCTCCGGTACAGAATAACATATCGCAGCCCGCCTCGATCGCCATAACAGCCATATCGGCATGCTTATAGTGCATGATGATGGAATGCGTATCCAAATAATCCGTAACGATAATGCCATCGTATCCGAGTTCTTCACGTAACATCTTCGTTACC
Organism: Lachnospiraceae bacterium; assembly: GCA_024690725.1. GTDB lineage: Bacteria > Bacillota > Clostridia > Lachnospirales > Lachnospiraceae > UBA2882. The sequence continues at coordinate 19,543 of JAILOQ010000044.1, read as the reverse complement.
ATATCCTCAGACAGGCAAGCCGGAACATCGAACGTGATCGGCTTATATGCGATCTGGGAAACCATGATCATATCGGTCTTTGCATAGATCAGATCTTCATAGATCGGATAATCGTTTTCCACAATATCTTCTTTGGTCCTCGAAGACATCGGTCTGGAGCTTTCGGGACTCGCCATGATATCGCCGTAGCCCGGGAAGAACTTCACACAGGTACGGATATCCTGATCGCGGATACCGTTTACTTCATTACGCACCAGATCCTTTACCGGAGTCGGATCGGAACCGAAGGACTGATCTTCGGTATAACTGCCTTCTTTATAGCAGACATCGGCCGTCGGACCGATCACGGTATCGATACCGTAACGCTTTAAGAGCGTACCGATGGCAATACCATTCGTATAAGCCAGGGTATTATCCGCCTGCTCTGCGATCGCCACAGGAGACTCGATCTCGGACTCTTCCACCACGCCGGTCTTAACCAGCGTACTTTCTTCCCCACCGCATTCTTCGATACCGATAAAGATCTCCTGTCTTGAAAGATTGCGCACACCATTTACAAACTCGCGCAGCTGCTGTTCATCCGTAACATTTCCGGGGGTGATATAAATACCGCCGACCTGGTACTCCTTCAGTGCGGCATCCATATCGGAACCGGCAACCGTAAGTTTGGATTTATTCGTAAGCTCATCCGGTGTGATAAAGAACAGGCCCGCTACTTTCTGCTCCAAGGTCATACCGTCGACAACCTCTTTTACCTTTGTTTCCAGAAGCTCTTCTTTTCTGGCATCGGACAATTCGTTCTTCGCCAAGATATCATTCTCCGAAATGCTGTTTTCGGAAATGCTGTTTTCGGATACTTCATTCTCGGAAATAACGATCTCCGGCTCGGGTTCCGATATCACGATCGGCTCCTCTTCCACCACTTCTTCCACAACCGGCTCCGCTGCCTGTTTATGGGACTTCACCACCCGGTAGATACCGAATCCTGCCAGGCCGCCGATGATGATCGCAACGAGGACCATCAGACCCACGATGGCATAAGCCTTTCTCTGCTCGCTCTTTCGGCGCATTCTCCTTAATTCTTCTTTTGACAGATCATACTTATCCTTTTTCACAAAACTCCTCCGAAACGTTACCGCTTCCTTTATACCATATCCAACGGGCAAGCCTGCCCGCGCAAACCAAAGTATAGTATAACACAAAGAAAGGACGGGTATCAATCTCATTTTACGATTGACACCCGTCTAGTGTGTAGGCTTCAATGTTGCCTGCCTCCTTGTCTGATCTTCCTCGCCTGCATGTTCCTCCTTGTGTCTCATACACATTGGTGGCCCATCTTTCTGATGGTAGCTTCACCTATCCTTGACATGAACCAGCTTCAGATCTGTGTTAATAGAAACAACCTTTCGTAATAGATACTCACTCCGGTGGACCGTACCTCGCTTTCATTAGGATATCTATGTGAAAGTAGTTCTTTAATATGTTTTTAGTATACTTAATTGTCTGATAATTGTCAACACTTTTTATAAATATTTTTATAATTCTGGCATTATTTTGCAGTTTTCTACATATTATACAAAGAAAGGCGGAAATTGACTTGCAATTTCCGCCGGTACTTGTGCATTTTTACCATAAACCTCCCGGATGCGTACATCCGCGGTTCATATTTAGTCGACCGTATCCACAAAGATCGTGTAAATCTCTTGAATCGCCGTCTCAAAATCGGACTCTTTGACACCGATGATGATGTTCAACTCGGAAGATCCCTGGTCGATCATCTTGATGTTGATATTGCTGTGTGCCAGTGCCGCGAAGATACGTCCCGCAGTACCCTTTGCCTGACGCATGCCGCGTCCCACAACCGCGATCAAGGCAAGATCGGCTTCCATCTCGATGGAATCGGGCTCTGCCAGCTTATGAATTCCGGCAAGCACCTGCTGTTCTTTTTCCTCGAATTCGGACTGATGCACGATAATGGTCATCGTATCAATACCGGAGGGCATATGCTCAAAGGAAATGCCGTTCTCCTCGAATACCTGAAGCACCTTACGGCCAAAACCGATTTCGGAGTTCATCATGGCCTTTTCAATATTGATGGCACAGAAGTTCTTTTTCCCGGCAATACCCGTGATGATATACGGCGGCTTCTGGCAGGTACTCTCCACGATCCAGGTTCCCGCATCCTTCGGAGCGTTTGTATTCTTGATGTTGATCGGAATACCGGCTCTGCGTACCGGGAAGATCGCATCCTCATGGAGGACGCTCGCGCCCATGTAAGAAAGCTCGCGAAGCTCCCTATATGTAATGGTGCTGATGGTCTTCGGATTCTTGATGATGCGGGGATCCGCGATCAGACATCCGGACACATCCGTCCAGTTTTCGTAAATATCGGCTTTGATGGCTCTTGCCACGATGGAACCGGTGATATCGGAACCGCCGCGGGAGAAGGTCTTGATCGTACCGTCTTCCTTTGCTCCGAAGAAGCCCGGGATCACGGCTCTTTCCACATTCTCCAAACGTGCGCCGAGCACTTCGTTGGTCTTATCCGCCATGAAGTTGCCTTCCTCGTCAAAGAAGATGACCTCTGCGGGATTGATGAATTCATAGCCCAGATAGTCCGCCATGATGATACCGTTTAAGTACTCACCGCGGCTGGCCGCATAATCGCTGCCGGCTTTCTTTTTAAAGTTTTCGGTGATCGCCGCGAACTCTTTCTTTAAAGAAAGGTTCAAGCCGAGGCCGTCGATGATCTCCTGATATCTCGCCTCGATCTGCGCAAGTGCCTTTGTAAAGTCGTTGCCGGCCTCCGCATATGCGTAGGTCGCATACAGCATATCCGTTACCTTTGTGTCTTTGCTGTTTCGCTTGCCGGGTGCGGAAGGAACCACGTATCTTCTGTCCTCATCCGCATGGATAATATCGCCGACCTTCTGAAACTGCGATGCACTCGCCAAGGAACTGCCACCGAATTTTACCACTTTTTTCATAACTCTCTCCTCATTTCGGACCTGCAACTACCTTACGGCTTGCAACGTCCGTATCCTTACTTAATCCTCCACGCGAAGGAAGGAAATCACTTCAAACTCCGCTGCCGCTTTCTTGAATGCGGCCTCGGACAATTCCGCCGTGATAAATGCCGTCTCGCCGGCGATCGGCTCTAAGAACTTCACCTCTCCGAATGCAGCCTTTATGTCTGCCTCGGCACGTTCTTTTACCCGGACAAAGAACGGTCTCGTCGCACCGTCAAGCGGTGATAATGCGAGCTTTTCCTCGCTCCAGTGACTGTCGATCGTCTCACCCTTTGTCATGACGCATTCCATCACATCGGAAACAACTGCGCTTGCCGTAGGAAGGGATCCTGCGCCCGCACCGTAATACATCGTATCGCCCAGCGTGTTACCCGTTACCAGGATAGCATTCATAACGCCGTTTACACTGTAGAGCGGATTCGTTTTCTTTAATACGAAGGGAGCAACCTGTGCATAATACGCACCGTTCACTTCCTTGCTCATGCCCAGAAGTTTGATCGTGGCACCGATCTGCTTCATATATGCAAAATCATCCGTTGTGATCTTCGTGATACCTTCGGTCTCAACATCCTGATAGTACACGGTCTTTCCGTATGCAAGAGAGGAAAGGATCGCGATCTTACGACATGCATCATGCCCTTCGATATCCGCGGTCGGATCTGCCTCGGCATAGCCAAGCTCCTGTGCCTGTTTAAGTACATCCGCAAAGTCCGCACCCTCCTGCTCCATACGGGTCAGGATATAGTTGGTGGTTCCGTTTAAGATTCCCTTGATCGCAAGAATACGCTCGGGACACAAAGAAGAACGGATGGGACGGATGATCGGAATACCGCCGCCGCAACTCGCCTCAAACAGATAAGAACAGTTCTTGTCCTTTGCGATCCGCATAAGCTCGGTGCCATACTCGGCAACCAATGCCTTGTTGGAAGTGCAGACACTCTTACCTGCTTCCAGACAAGCCTTCGTAAACTTATAAGCCGCACCGGTTCCGCCCATTGCTTCGCAGACAACGGAAACCTCGGGATCAGCGGCGATCGCATCAAAATCATGCGTCACCAAAGACTCATAGGGGTCTCCCGGAAACTCGCGAAGATCCAGGATATATTTTACGTCGATCGCTTCACCGACTCTTTCGCGGATCAGCTCTTTATTGGTATTCAGCACTTCCACGATACCGCTTCCCACGGTACCGTAGCCTAATACTGCTATTTTTGCCATTTTTTCAAACTCCTCGTCGTTAATTAGATCAGCGGATACTTATCCGTCAACTTCTGAACGATGGCTCTTGCCTCGCCCACCTTATCGGCACCGCCCTTTACTACCAAAGAGATTGCCTCTGCGATCTGATCCATATCCTCTGTGTTCATGCCACGGGAGGTAACGGCAGGTGTTCCCAAACGGATACCGCTGGTAACGAACGGAGACTTCGGATCGTTGGGGATGGTGTTCTTGTTGGCTGTGATGTGTGCCTCGTCAAGTAACTTCTCCACTTCCTTACCGGTCAGTTCAAACGGAGTCAGATCCATTAACATCAAATGGTTATCCGTACCGCCGGAAACGATCTTGATACCTCTGTCCATCAGGCCCTTGCAAAGTGCCTGTGCATTATCCACAATACCCTGCTGATACTTCTTGAAGTCATCGCTTAACGCTTCCTTGAAGCAAACAGCCTTTGCAGCGATCACGTGCATCAGAGGACCACCCTGGATACCCGGGAAAACTGCCTTGTTGAAGTTATACTTATCTGCTGCGGCCTGGCTGCTTAAGATCATACCGCCTCTGGGGCCGCGCAATGTCTTATGTGTGGTCGTGGTGGTCACATCCGCATAAGGGATCGGGCTCGGATGGAGTCCGGTCGCAACCAAACCTGCGATGTGTGCCATATCTACCATGAGTACCGCACCAACTTCATCGGCGATCTCACGGAACTTCTTGAAATCAATGGTGCGCGCATAAGCGGAAGCACCTGCGATGATCATCTTCGGCTTGCAGTCAAGCGCGATCTCGCGAAGCTTATCATAATCGATGAATCCGTCATCGTTGACACCGTAAGGAACAATATTGAAATAGGAACCGGAAATATTGGCCGGTGAACCATGGGTCAGATGTCCGCCGTGATCGAGATTCATACCCATGATCGTATCGCCGGGCTTGCAGATCGCAAACTGTACCGCAAGGTTTGCCTGTGCACCGGAGTGAGGCTGAACATTTACATACTCACAGCCGAACAATTCTTTTGCACGTTCTCTCGCGAGATCCTCAACGACATCGACACACTGGCAACCACCATAGTATCTCTTGCCCGGATAACCTTCCGCATATTTATTCGTAAGAGGGCTGCCCATAGCTGCCATAACAGCCTTGCTCACCCAGTTTTCGGATGCGATCAGCTCGATGTGACTGTTCTGTCTCTCCTGCTCATCAACGATCGCCTGAGCGATTTCGGGATCCACACTTCTGACTTCGTCCAAAGAATACATATTATTTCCTCCTATGATGAAACTACCTATTATAAAGCGTTTTCGGCTCAAATGCCCGAATTGACATTAGTATAGCACATTTTTTCTATACGGGAAATATTATTTTTCACGCGCTTTGTGCTATAATTAGTACATGAAAAGAAAAGAGGACAGGAAATGCTATATTTTATTGTAAATCCGGCATCCAAGTCAGGTCTCGGCAGGCGTTGTTTCCGCACCCTGGAAAAAGAAATGAACCGACGCCATATCGTCTATCAGGCCTATATGACCTCCAAGACGCGCAGCGTAAAGGACTGCGCCGACGCCTTTAAAAAGAACGTCAAAGGCCCCGCCCTTCTATGCGTACTCGGCGGCGACGGTACTTTGAACGAAGCGATCAACGCCACGCGTGATGTGAAAGATCTCACCTACGCCTTTCTGCCGACCGGTTCCTCAAACGATCTGGCACGCGCTTTGGGGCTTCGATACGATACCGATTCTTTCATGCATCGCATTACAAAGAAGCATAAGGATATCGTGGATCTCGGAGAGATGCAGATCAAGAATCATAAATCCAGAAGGTTTTGTGTCAGCTGTGGCATCGGATACGATGCGGCTGTCTGCAAGGAGGCTTTGCACAGCCCCTTGAAGGCCAAGTTAAACGAATGGCACCTCGGCAAGTTCTCTTACGGCATCATCGCCATAAAGCAGATCCTTACCATGGCACCGACCAATGCAAAGGTCACCTTCGAAGACGGTTCATCCGAGCACTTCAAGGATATGATCTTTTCCGCCGCATTCATCCATCCCTTTGAGGGTGGCGGGATCAAAATGGCACCGGGTGCCGATTGTCGCGACGGCGCACTCGATCTATTGGTCGTAGCCGGTATGCCGAAGTGGAAGCTTTTCTATCTCCTTCCGCTCGCATTTTTCGGTCTGCATACGAATTCCAAATACGTGCACTTTTATAATGTGCGAAGCTGCACGATCGAAACAGCCGTTCCTTTGACCGTTCACTGCGACGGAGAGTATTGCGGCATGCAAAAAGCCATTCACTTAAACTGCATCAAGGACGGATTGCAATACATATAAGAACAAACAAAAAAAGACCATCACAGGTTTTGAAACCCGGGATGGTCTTATTTTTTATATATCGCTCACTTACATTTAAGATCAGTCTCTTACCTTGATATGTACTTCTCTGAGCTGCTGCTCGGTCACATCACCGGGCGCTCCGCACATCAGATCCTTTGCATTTCCGTCCATCGGATATGCAATGACCTCACGGATATTCTCCTCGTTTCTGAGAAGCATGATCATACGATCCACACCGGGTGCCATACCTGCATGCGGCGGTGCACCGTACTGGAATGCGTTGTAGAGTGCGCCGAACTTCGTCTTTAAATCTTCCTCGGTATAGCCTGCGATCTCGAAGGCCTTTACCATGATGTCAAGGTTGTGGTTACGAACCGCACCGGAAGAAAGTTCCACACCGTTACATACAATGTCGTACTGGTATGCCAAAATCTCCAACGGATCCTTTTCATTCAATGCTTCCAAACCACCCTGCGGCATGGAGAAAGGATTGTGCGTGAAGATGATCTTCTTTGCTTCCTCATCGTATTCATACATCGGGAAATCGTTGATGAAGCAGAAACGGTATGCGTTCTCTTCGATCAATCCAAGCTTGGTTCCAAGCTCTGTACGGATCTGTCCCGCATATGCGCCTGCCTTTGCTTCCTTATCCGCGATAAAGAAGATGGTATCACCGACTTCAAGATTTGCGATCTCAGCGATCTCGGACTTCATATCATCCGGAATAAACTTATCGATCGGTCCCTTATAACTCTTATCTTCCAATACTTCCAAATATCCGAGTCCGCCCATGCCGATGCCCTGTGCAAACTTTAACAGCTTCTCATGGAAGCCCTTGGACATATCCGCATGTACCTTGATGGCACGGACCGTCTTCTTGTGGAACGGCTTAAATGTACATCTCTGGAAGAAATCCGTCACATCCACGATGCGAAGGGGATTTCGAAGATCCGGCTTATCCGTACCAAACTCCAGCATTGCCTGCTTGTAGCTGATCACCGGATAAGGTGCAGCGGTAACCTTCGCGCCTTCCGGAGCAAACTTCTCAAATGTAGCCGTCAAAACTTCTTCACCGGCCTTAAAGACATCTTCCTGGGTTGCAAAGCTCATCTCAAAATCCAACTGATAGAACTCTCCCGGGCTTCTGTCCGCTCTCGCGTCCTCATCACGAAAACACGGTGCGATCTGGAAATACTTATCGAAACCGCTGACCATCAACAGCTGCTTATACTGCTGCGGTGCCTGCGGAAGCGCATAAAACTTTCCTTTGTATTTACGACTCGGCACGATATAATCTCTTGCGCCTTCCGGAGAAGAAGCACAAAGGATCGGTGTCTGAATCTCCAAGAATCCCATGTCCGTCATCTTCTCACGAAGGAAGCTGATGACTTTGGAACGGAATACGATATTGTCCTTTACCTTTTTGTTACGCAGATCCAGGTAACGATACTTTAATCGAAGATCTTCGCGGATCTCCTTGGATGTCTGAATCTCAAACGGAAGCTGCGTATAAACCTTACCGAGTACATCCACCTTATGAGCTTCAAGCTCGATCGTTCCCGTAGGGATCTTCGGATTATATGTCTCCTCGTCACGATGCTGGATCAAACCTTCCACGCTGATGCAATCCTCTTTGTTTAATCCGTCCAAAAGGGAAGTATCACGCATAACGACCTGCATAACACCGTACATATCTCTCAGATCGATAAAAGAAACGCCGCCATGATCACGAATATTTTCAATCCAGCCTGCAATGCGAAGTTCGGAATTCACATCTGCCTCACTGATCTGATCCATGGTGCGGTCACGATACTGGTTTGCCATTTTCTTTTCTCCTCTCTCATCGGTCAAGTCCTCGAAAACACTCCGAAAACTCCTCAATCCTACTTATTATATAGATTTCACAACAAAAAATCAATTCTATTGTGGCACCTCGCCTTTTTTCCATGTGACATCCCGCAGTCGCAACGCATCCGCATAGGCCGCAAAAGCCGACGGGATCGCATAGTCCGTACGCGCCTCTTCGAGTGTCGCAAACACAAAACCGTCCGGTGCATGTTCTATATCGTCAGCTTCGAGCAAAATCTGATACCCCTTCATGTGCCATTCGATATGGCTGAAAATGTGCTTTGCATCTCCCGCATGTCGGATCCGCAACGGATGAAAGCCCAACTGCCCGATAAAAGAAAGGATCTCCCGCTGCGCTACGTGTCCTTCCATCGCGGGAAGTTCGTACATTCCGGCAAGCAATCCCTTATCCGGGCGTTTATGTAATAATACATGGTCCCTGTCTCCCAGGATCAGGATCGTCTTCTTTTCGATGCGGCGCTTCTTCGCTCCGGATTTCTTCGGATACTCCCGCCAGAGCTCCGCGATTTCCCCGCTTCTCTTCGTTCCCTTGGCTTTTTCGGCTTCTCCGCCCGCTTCAACAATCCCGGAGGAACTACGAGAAGCACATGCGCAAAGTCGCGCCCAGGGACAGCGTTCACATGCAGGCGCACCGTTTGGTACGCACACCGTAGCCCCCAACTCCATCATGGCCTGATTAAACTTCCCGCTCTCCCCCTCCGGCATATGAGGAAGGAGTGCCTCCCGGATTTCTTTTTTACTGCTCTCTTTTAAAATATCCCCTTCGTACCGCATAAGACGCGATACGATCCGCATTACATTTCCGTCCACCGCGGGCACCGGTCGCTCAAAACAAATGGAAGCAATAGCTCCTGCCGTATAACTTCCGATTCCGGGGAGTTTTACGATCTCATCGTAGGTATCGGGAAAGTTGCCTCCATACTGTTCACAAACCATGCGTGCCGCCTTTTGCATGTTGCGAATGCGGTTGTAATAACCGAGTCCCTCCCAAAGCTTCAGAAGCGTATCCTCGTTAGCATATGCTAACTTTTCGATCGTCGGAAGTTCCTTCATGAAACGTTCGAAGTACGGCTTTACGGCCTCCACACGGGTTTGTTGCAGCATAATTTCAGAGACCCACACACGGTAGGGCGCAGGTTCGCTCCGCCAGGGCAGGTCTCTGTGATCTTCGTCGTACCAGGCAAGTAACGGCGATACAATATCATATTTGATCTCTAATTGTTTCGACATGATCTATCTTTCCGAACTGTATTTTATCCAACGCCAAAGCAAAACGGCGTATCACTTATTCTAAGGGTCATCACCGAAGGGCACTCTTGCCGAGGGCACCACCTCGGATGCGGGAAGTGCATGTACCTCCTGATCATCGAAGAAGATATGAGCCCCGAAGGATTTTAACACCTCGCTCTTGCTGATGCCACCAAGGAAAAATGCCTCGTCGATACGCACATCCCAAGCACGGAGCGTACGAATGACTCTCTCGTGCGCCGGCGCACTCCTTGCGGTAACAAGCGCCGTGCGGATCGGTGCAGACTCCTGCGGAAATTCCTTTTGGATCCTTGAGATCGTCATAAGGAAACGTGCAAACGGTCCTGCCTTTAAAGGATTGCGGGCATTCTTCTTTTCATTCTCCGCAAAGGCATCGAGACCCTTTTCTTTGTAGATCTTCTCGCTCTCGGCACCGAAGAGCACCGCATCTCCGTCAAATGCGATACGGATCTGTTCGATATTGCCTTCCGCATCATATGTATTCAACTCATTCTCGATGATGATACCGGCTGCAACGCCGTCCTTTAAAGCGCCGCGCACATCGTCTTCGTTATGCGAAAGAAAAAGGTCGGTATGAAACGCCGACAAGTACGGCGAAAGCGGGGCACCGCTGCTAAGTGCCGCACGCGTGATATCAAGCCCGTAATGCTCCACGGAACGGAACACACGAAGGGAAGTGTCCGCGCTGTTCTTAGACATAATGATCACTTCCACAAGGCGCTTATCTTCCGGTCTTCCGTCATTTAATCGAAGCAATGCCTTGATCAGCATAAAGCCCGGTCCCGGAAGAAGGACATCCTCCTCATGCTCGCGCTGATATGCAATAAACGCATCCAACCCCTCATCTTCAAAGATCTTATTCTCTTTACTCAGATCGAAAAGGGCTCTGGTGCTGACACCCACTACCAATTTATCGTCCAATTTATAAGCCACACGATCACTCCTTTCGGCGCGAGGCGGCTTTACGGATGAAACACTAATGAAGACGTGACGTTTCGTACTTCGTCTTCAGTAACAGATAATCCCTGATCTCATCCAACCGGCCATCCAGATCCTCGGCCCTAAACTCCATATCCATGGTCACGCCCATCGCTTCCGTCATATCCAACGTAAACGCACGTCGTTCCCTTGTCAAAATATTCAACTTCTCCTCATCCGTCTCAGCGTCCAGAAAACGGATCAAAACACTTTCACCGGATGTCTCCTGCACCGCTGCCGGTGTCTTTGGTGTCACCGTCCGCTGCACGCCTACCGTCAATTCTGCACCCGAAGGATGCGGGAGCGATGCGACAGACTTCGCAGGATGCTCTACGTCTGCGACAGGTTTCGCGGGATGCACTGCGGTTACAGGCTTCGCATCTGCGACAGGTTCTTCCGCTGCGACAGGCTTCGGAGATTCCGTCACCGGTCTCGCCGCCGTCAGATTCGTCTCAAGATCCGCCGCACTCAGTTTCCGAAACCGCGGCTGCCCTGCAAATGCCGGATACTTCTCGGCATCCACATCCGATATAAATTCCGCAAGGGAACGGACATAGATCGTATAATCACCGTACACGGCCTGATATACAACCTGCTCACTCAGATCGTCGGCGCTTTTCGCCAGGCAAAGGATCTGATAACGCTTCCCTTTAAAATGCTCATACACCTCAAACGGCTTGGGTTTTTCTCTCATTGTCACTCCTGCTTCCTGTGTTTGTATTATATCGAACACATGTTCTTTTGTCAATCGCATATAGCGATTTCTCTATGGAAACATTATAGCCCCAAAACCAATGTGTGTCATTTGTATTTCTGCAATTTCCCAACCCATCTAATAGGTCAGTTCCAGCATCACCTCACAATCCCTCCCGGTCAAAGAAGGCGCGATCTCGCAAAGTACCGTTTCCAGCTCCGCCTTCTTCTCATACGATGCGTTCGCAAACAACCTGTTATGCACATCCACGTCATAGTACACACTGCCGTCCTCTTCCAAAATCTTTGTCATCGTCACTCCGCTACGGCAATAACCGGCTTCCTGTAACGCCCCTTTGATTTCTTTCAGATATTCACATTCCGCTTCGTCCATTCTCCTAAGCTCCCGTTCGGTATAATCACTCTTCCCGCCGCTGTAGACCGTAACGGAAAATAGAAAGGACAAAACCCCTGCCAAAAAGACCAGCAATGCTATTTTTATATTTCTGCTCAATTTTTTCATAATAAAAAACCTCCTGCCAAACCGTTTCATTCATCTTATGAACTCAGTTTAGCAGAAGGCATGTCCGTATACCCGGACAGTGACGAAGTGATTTTCAATACATTTTCGTTCGACTTTTTCGTGACTACTTCAACAGTTTCGCAAATTCCAGCGCCTTTCCGGCATCGCCGTCCACCTTTAACTTTCCGGTGGTAAATGCCAAAACGGGATCCAGTTTTCCGTCAATGAGTTTGTTAAAGTTTGTTGCATTGATCGTGATCGCACAATTTCTGTCGTTATACTCATAGGGCTCGACATTGATCTTTCCGTCCTTGACCTCAACGTAAAAAACACCGCCGTCCTTGCCGTCAATATTTACCTGCACCGCCAAAAAATCTCTGCCGGTCGCATCCACATTTCCGGCCATCGTTCTCACTTTTGTGAGCAATTCATCAAATTTCATACCCTTCCTCCTTAAACACTTGAATCAAACCACCAAAACAGATATCTATCTCTCAGACAATTCTATTATACCTGAGAAAAGAACGGTTTTCCACATCACTAATTCTTATGATATGACAGCGCAACCGGCATGTGCACTTCCCGCGAACGAAGCTTCGGAGCGAGCGCCTCGTAAAACGCATAGGAATTGATGAGAAACGCACCGATCCATGCGCTGATCTCCGCGTATGCCGTAGCCGCAAAGCCGACACGACCGATAAATAACGAGATCACGAGGATCCTAAGCGCCATCTCCACGATCCCTGAGATCATCGGCAAGAACTGCTTGCCCATGCCCTGGGCACCGCTTCTAACCGTAAAGAGCGCATCCACGAAGATGAGCATCAGACCGCTTTTGGGGAAGTATTCACAAGCCAGTGCGATCTGCTCTTCGCCCGATAAAAGGACGCCGGCAAGCTGTCTTGGAAAGAGCACCATCACCGAGCCCAACAATATATAAGTAACAAGCGAGATCGTAAGGCAGACCATAAGACCTTCTTTGATCCGGCGGTACTCACGCGCACCGTAATTCTGTCCGGTATAGGCGCTCATTGCGCTGCCGGCCGTTGCCGCGGGATTCATGAAGAGATTGATGTATTTGCTGCAGGCTGCGTATGCTGCCGTATAAACCACTCCGTAACCGTTTACGAAGTACTGCACCACCATGCAGCCAACTGCGGTTATGGAATTCATGAACGCCATAGGGAGTCCGTTTGCCAAAAGGGGACGGAATGCCGCATAGCCTTTCATAAAATGTTCTTTTTCCGGACGGATCACTTCGATCTTACGAAGACGGTTGATGCAGATCAGCGCCGATACGAGCTGCGAGGAAACCGTTGCGATCGCCGCTCCTTCCACACCCGAATGCAGCACCAGGATAAAGAGACTGTCCAGTGCAAGATTTAAAACGGAGGATGCGATGATGGCTTTTAACGGTGTCTTGCTGTCACCAAGGGAGCGAAGGATCGCAGCTGAGACATTGTAGAAAATACCGGTGAACATGCCGCCGAAAACAATGTAGCCGTACGTCAGGCAATCCTGCATGATCAACGCATCCGTCTGAAGTAGGCCAAGTGCGGTCGGCAGGAAAAGAACAGATCCCAGCGAAATGGTCACTGCCATCAAAAGACCGAGTTCGATCACACCTGCCATTCTGTGCTTTAATTCATCGAAATCCTTGGCGCCGTAGCTTTGTGCGATGAGCACACCGAAGCCGTTGGCCAAGCCAAACGAAAAGCCCACGATCAAAAAGAACAGAGAGCCCATGTTTCCGACTGCGGCAAGCGCATTGTCACCAAGACCTTTTCCCACGATCCATGTGTCCGCAAAGTTATAAAACTGCTGGAGCATGCTGGTCATAAGAAGCGGCCAAAAAAATGCCATGATCAATTGTCTGGGATTTCCTTTGGTGAAATCTATCTCGTGTGTCTTTTTCATGTCGATCACCCTCTCTGTACCCACATTCTAGGTCCGATTCATCCGAAATGGAACAGAAATCTTGTTGAGTTTTGCCCATTTTTTGTTATTATAGAAACAGACGTTGTATTATCGTTTCAAAAATAAAAGGATATTGCTATGGCAAAGAACAAACCGGAAAAAGAACAGATCCGTTTCGGCAACATTTCCGAGATCGCGATCGTATACGAAAACGTAGCGCAAAAATTTCCACCGCATTGGCACAATGCTCTGGAATTCACGCTTGCGCTCAAGGATGACTGTTCATATCGCGTAAACGACAAGCTTTATAAGTTAGCAAAGGGCGATGTGTTACTGGTATGGCCGCAGCAGATCCATGAGATCGTTTCGGCTCCTTACGATGCAATGATATTTACCCAGTTTTCCGCTTCTATCCTGGAACATCACTTGGACCTTCTGGCCATATCTTCTTTTTTGTACGACTGCCATCACATCGAGGCAAAAAAGACACCGGAGCTGGCAAAGCTGATCTGCGATCGGTTGTTTGAGATAAAAAAAATACACACCTCGCCCGATCCCCTTGCGGAGACCAGATGCAAGTTGTGTATTTATGATATTCTCTTACATATCGGCACCTATGTTTTGGAAGAACATAAGGATGATCTTCACGCCGATAAGACTTCCGAACCCGGCTATCACTACGTGCATGCCGCCTGTTCTTTTATCAACGACAATGCCGCCGATAACATCTCTCAGGTGGACGCCGCAAACTACGTCGGGCTCAGTTCGTTTTATTTTTCCAAGCTGTTTAAACAGTACATGAACATGTCGTTCCCGGCTTATCTGTCCGGCATTCGCGTCAAAAACGCCGTCACGCTTTTACTCGATGAGGATCTTTCCATCACCGACTGTGCGTTCCGCTCCGGTTTTCAGTCAACGACCGCTTTCAATAAAGCCTTCCATGAGACCACCGGCTATTCACCGCGCGAATTCCGGAAGATGTATCGCAAATGATCATTCGCTCACTTTCGATGTGATCAATTCCGTAAAAGCTACCGTAAATCCGCTTCTTATTGCGATATTCTGCGAAAGCGTATGTGACACTGCGGTTCCGTAATACGGCACACGGCCTCGTTTTAAGATTTCATTCCTCAGCAAAGAAACCAATATCACTCCGATCCCTTGCCCTCTGGCCTCGGGTACGACATCGATCCCGATCTGCCAAAACAAAGGACTGTCGGCACTGGCTCCGGCCATACCCAATATCTTTCCGTCTTTATAAGCACCCACACCTACCACATCGGGCGCGGCTTCCAAAAAACTGTACGCCTTTTCGAAACGATCGTCCCCTCGAAACTGTTCGATTTCTTCCGTTTCGAAATAACGGATCTCATACGCATCGGCCTTTACCTCTCTCGGCTCAAACGAGGTATAAAACGGATGCATCTTTTCAATCCGATATCCATATCCATAAAGTAAATCATTCAAAGAACGAAGCGGTTTCGGTTCCATAAACCAGGCGGCGTCCACATCCTTGTACCGCTTTTCGCATTCCGTTATGATCTCCTTCTTTCCCGTGAAAAGAAGTCTGTTCTTATAAGAAACGACTTTCAAAAAAACATCTTCGTGCGGATCGAACACGCGTCTTCCGGCAAGCGGTTCATATAAAGAAAAAACATGCCCCGATCCCGACTTAAACTCATCGGGATCGAAGCAATAATCTGCCGAAAGCTGTTTACATATAAGTCTGTTTCTTTCGTCTCTATCCATTACTGCGGAATCGCTACCGGATCCCATCCGTAATCCTGATACTGCGTTACGGAAAGGCCGTTCTTCTCTACATATTTTGCGATCCATTCACCTCTGGCCTGCTCACGGGCTTCGCTGTCGGAATCCATCTTTTGGAAATCAGCAAAGTGATCGCCAAAGATCTCCTTTGCACTTTCCTCCCAGCTCGAACCGTCTTCTACCTGATCAAAGGAAGTTACCTTAAACTTACCGTCAACGGTTGCAACATGCATAAGTCCCGGATGAGAACCACCGGATACGCACTCAAGGATATCATCCTTTACATTATACCAATACACCCAATAGCAACCCCAGACGAGAGTTTCATCCGGATTCGTGGTATCTTCCGCTACGACCTGAATACAGGGAATGCAGATCTCGCCGGTCGCATAAGCCGGACCGATTTCCTCAACCAAATAGGTCTCGATCGCCGAAGTATAATCGGAATCTTCTTCCGTTTCCGTCGGGTCTGCTTCTTCTGCTCCGTCAGCCAAAGCATCTGTGCTCTCTTCCGTTGCAGTTGCTTCTTCCGCTACGTTTTGTGCATCTTCCAAAGCATCTGTCGCTACTTCCGTAGCAGGTGCCGTTTCGCTAGCATCTTCACTTCCGCATGCCGTCATCATGAAAACCGATGTTGCCAAAAGTGCGGCAAGTGTCGTTTTTTTCAGCATACCATTCTTCATAATCATTCTCCTTTACTTTTGTGTGAACCCTTTATGCCAAATGTATCATCGCATCTGTTGCCCTGCGATTTACACCCCTATTATTATCTAAACTTGTATGATTTTCAAGTTATGTCCCCCATTTTATACAATCAGTTCATCCAGAGTTTTTTGGAGTTCCTCGCAATAATCCTTATATTCTTTCAGTTCCTGCCTTAACTCTTCTTTTTTCTCTTCCATAAGGATAGGGTCTTGTAAGAGGCCTCGGTACAGATAGGGTTCTTTGCTCTTGATCATCTCAATCTCGGCCTCGATCTCGGCAATCTTTTCTTCGATGTCCGGAATATCAACTTCTCCGCCTTCCCCATCAAGACCTTCCAGTGCCATTTCGATCAGCACTTCAAGTTCTTTCAGTTCCTTTAAGTCATTGCAGTTATAGGCTATGACCAATCGATTCCAAAGAGCGAAAAGGTTCTCATCTCTGATCGTGAGCGGATTGATGTCCGGATGGATCTTTTTTACCATGCGACGGTAGATCCGCTTGATCTCCATCATTTCCATCTTGGAAACCTTCTCACTCTTTTTGGTTTCTTCGTAGTCCTGCGCCATCTGATCGAGTTTCTTCTGATATTCGTCAATCTCTTTTTGAAGATAGATCTGCATTTCCTTCAGATTTACCTTTTCGCCGCGATTCTTAAACCGCCTGCAGTATTCGATCGATTTCTTCAAACGAATGCTCTCTACCTTTTGGCGAAAGATATCTACGATCAGTTCTCCGAACACCCGAAAATACTCATGCTCTGCCTGAAACGCATCTTTGGTCACTTCATCGCGCTCGATCAAAAGTTCCTTATATTTGGCATAAGACGCACTGCTTACGCGAACGATCTCATCTTCCATACATCCCTCCCGGCATAACAAAGGCCGTTCTATAACAGTTTGAATCCATACAGTTCTCGCCAAACGGATGTGAGTTTCCGATCACCGACAGCGATATTCGCAAAAAACTCATCCCGGCTTCGATACCATTTCCCGTTGGCACAGACCGCACACCCCGCTTCATCTTCCTCGGAATATACGCTCACCTTCGTATCCTCATAGTAAAATTCCACCTTATTCGGTGTCTTTAAAAGATAATACATATCAAAGAAATCGAAGTAATCCTCATCAAAATCGATCAGTTCATACAGATCGTCGATCAGCCATTTCATAATGTTCAGATTGCCAAAGAAGGCATTGTATCCGATGCGCTGTGCCAAAAAGTCCTTCGCATACAGATACAGATTGACCGCTTCCTCCGTCTCGCCCTGCTCCGTCCGGATCCTCGCCAAGCGGGTAAACACTTCCGGAACCGGATCGAACAGATTCGTCAAATCCTTCACCTTCGGATAAAGATCTTCAATGATCTCTTCGTATGTTTCCTGCGACTTCTCTACGAAATATCCGTTCTTATACATATCCGCAACCTTATAGGTCGCCACGAGATCTCCTTTTTCCATGAGCTTTGAAAAGTATTTATATGCCTTTTCAAAATCCTTCTTCCCCGTACGGCCGTAGTACCAGATATAACCGAGGCACTCATACGCCGGATCGTAATCGAAGGTGGCTGCCATTTCATAATACTTCAAGGCCAGATCGAACTTTCTTTGCTCATAGTAATACCCTCCGAGTTGCATCATATCGCCGGGATCATGTTCCTCATCGATCAAAAACTTGAATGCCTCCAGGAATATGAATTCATCCTCTTCCGTGTTTTTGACTCCTTCCGAAAAGTCCGTTACGATCTTCCTCGCTTCAACTACCGTCATAAAATAATCCCCTGTCTTCTAATAATCATCCCAGTATTCATCATGATCCAAAAAGTCATCATAGGCATCGTCGTAATCTTCAAACTCGTCCTTATAATCCTCATAATAGCCGTCCAGATCGTAATCATCCGGATCGATCTCATCCGTCGAATAATATGTCTTTCCGCTTCCTGATGTCCTGCCCTGCTTTTTTTCTTCCAAGGCCCGCTGTTCCTTACGCTCCTCTGCATTTTTCGCCCTCTCTGCATGTTCTTTGCAAAGTGTCCCGACTTGTGCCCGATATGGGCATCCATCCACGGAACACTTATGACAATAACAATAATTGGAGCCCTCCTTTCTGAGATGGTAACAGCCTTTTAGCACACAGCCCTTTTCATCGAGGATCTCATGTCCGCACTTAAGATAATCCGCTTCTCTTGACAAAAGCTCTTTTTCACCTTTCCCACCCAAGACCTTATATAATGCATCATACCCGTGTTCATCGAACGTTTTCGTAGACCATGCGATCTCTTTTTCATTGCCTTCTTTAATTGCCTGCATCGCCTGAACGTAGGAATGTAACTCTTTCCAGTTCGGATCAAACATATGATTCCCATACATTTGCATATATACTTCTTCGGCAACTTCGTAATCTTCGGAAACACAAAGTTTTAACGTCTTTTTGAGCGCGATATTGGCCCGTACCGTCTCGATCCCGTCTGCGACATTTTCCATATTGATCGCAAGGACCAGGATCGTGCCGAAGAAGATCAGCGCTGCTCTGTTCATGAATTTTGACTTCTTTGCGTC
This sequence comes from Lachnospiraceae bacterium, assembly GCA_024690725.1. Taxonomy (GTDB): domain Bacteria; phylum Bacillota; class Clostridia; order Lachnospirales; family Lachnospiraceae; genus UBA2882. The sequence goes on along the minus strand of JAILOQ010000044.1, from coordinate 685 downwards.
ATCCATACGCCACCTCGTAAAAGAACGATATTACCTACATAACTTCTCTACCAATTCCCGGTTCCGAATGGAAGAGATCCACTCGGCCGGGATCTTCTCCGCTCCGTGATACAGACCGTACAAACCGCCCGCAACGCAGGCCAGCGTATCCGTATCCTTTCCGAACCGGATGAGTACCGTCATCATCTCTTTATAATCCGAATAGTTCAAAAGCCCCCATACCGCTGCCTCCAAGGTGTCCAATACATATCCGGAAGATTTGATCTCATCTTCCGAAAGGGCGCCGTACTCGGAAACCGGCAGATCAAACAATCTGTGATAGCGTCCGGTATAATCCGCATAACCGGCGCGTCCCACATAGAATTCTCTCGCCATCGCAATGCCCTTTGACACCACATCCAAAAGTGCTCCGTCCGCCGCTTCGATCATCGCCTTTACGATGCCGTAATAAATCCCGCAACCGATCAGGGAAATATAGTGCGGATGTGTAACTGCCGAAGCCATATGCACGATCTCGACCCCTTCGGAAAACGGAAGGTCAGCCGCATATATACACACAGGAAGGATCCGCATCAGACTGCCGTTCCCGTTGTTATATGTATCATTGCTGCCATAGGCCATATACCCGTTGATCATCTCCGGGTTCGTATTGGACAAGGCATTGCTCGTACCGATCCCGATATCA
>JAILOQ010000042.1 GCA_024690725.1 Lachnospiraceae bacterium | reverse complement strand
AATTAGAACATGCCGTTCCATCACTTTTATCCACCAGGTAATTGGTTCCGCCAAGATAGCCAAACAATTCCGCCGTATTCGCCTGATGCTTTGTAATAAACGAATTAAACAGTCCCGGCGTCGGAACATCATAGTATGCTCCGGCACAGAGCAGCTTGGAATTCGGAAACGAAACGAGCCCCGCATCGTCTTCCCGAAGCGCACAAAGTGCTTTTCGCTCCGCATCGACGTCGCCGTAAAATGCGATCTCATTAAACGAAATATATCGTCCGGATGACATCACACCGATCACAAGCTCCAGTCCCAGCAATACCAGACAGGACATTATCATACGTTTCTCTTCTTTTCCAAACCAAAAGATCAGCGTGTACACACAAAGAACGATCGCCGAAAGGATAAAAGCCTCTGTATTCCGTTCTTTTCCCAGGAAAGATGTAAGGCATACGAACAGCAGCAAACATGCGGCTGCGACAAGCCTTCTTTTCTTGGACATAAACTTTGCTTCCGTCACGCCCTCATAGGCCAGAATGCCTAAGAGAAATGCCATCAAAAAGGCATAGCGGTTCGGTACATTTGTCTGATAATGCAACCCGTTCATGACAAACGATAAGACCTGCCCGTTAAAAGTAAGTGTGACGAACAAAACGGGAACCAGAAACCGCAGTTTATCCGAAAGCTTACGTCGCCCGGAAAAAAGGAAAAACGTCACGAGCAAAAGGATCAGGATTCCCAGATAGATATTCAGACCGCCGTCATCGGGATTGATGGCCTGTGTCGGACTAAACAGCAGGTAACTTTTCCACTGATCAAAGAAACTTTTATGAAATCCCGGCATGGGAAAGGCGGCATCTGCGTCACGATATGCGGAATCAGCCGTTCCGTGTATCGTGGAATATACGACAAATACGGACGGCAACAAAGCAAGCGCCGAGGATAAGCCAAACCGGATCAGTTTCTTACAAACGTCTTTTCCTCCCGAAAACCGGCAGGTGAAGAAATACAAGACCAAAAAGACGCTCGCATATAAGAGCATCTGCAGGTTATTCACCGCAGACACCAACAGCATCAGTCCGTACAACAGGTATTTCTTTTCCGTGATCATCCGCTCAAAGCCAAGAACGAGAAGCGGAAAACAGATTACATTCAGATACCACGTGGGATACATATGAATGGCGATCATATACGCACAGAGCGCATAGGAAAATGCGGGGATCAGTATCCTTAGATCCGACTTATCCGCCGGATCGTAAAAGCAGCGATGCGTCATGTAATACGCCATGGAAAGGCCGCAAAGGCCGAGCGCTACCGCTTCCCATACCGAGATGAGCCCTACGAGTTTTGCCACGGAAAGACCGCGGAAAACGCTATATAACACGGAAAGACCGTTTGTGTAGACCAGTCCGTAACCGAAGCCACCGTTTGGACTAAACAGAAAGCTGTTCGTATCCGCCGCATTCGCGCCCTCTAAGATCAGCGGAATATATAACTGCGTTCCGTCCTGATCAAAAACGGAATTCGGGCCGAACGGTATACATCCGTTTACGATGAGGAACAAAAGGAAGGCAAAAAACGGAAAGAAAAATGCAATAAGATAAAACCGGTTGTATCGCACAAACTCCGACATGCGCGTCACAATTTTTGCGTATCCAATGCGCTCCGCCGTAGCATGCATGGATTCCCTGAGAGCTCTGGCGCCGTTTCCCTTGATCAGGACAAGGAACAGCAAGCTCCAAAGACTTAGGATCCATCCCAAGACCTTCGCAGGGACGATCACATCGACATCTCCGTTTTGTTTCTCCAAAACCACTGCCTGTCCCAGTACATCGCAGGTTTCGGCGTTCGTCGTACAAACGGAAAGCATGAAATTCACGGAAAAGCTGTCCTGTACGGAAAACTTCAGATACACTGTCGTTCCCGCCTTTACCTCCGAATGCGGAAGGAAGATATAGGTTTCGGAATAAGAATCGTACAGATACAGATCCCTCTCCGGTTCTTCATCGCAGGATAAGCGCACGGGGATATATATAACACTTCTGTCATTTTGAATCCTCGCACCGGTAAACTCAATATTGTAGATCCCGTCACTAACAGGTTGGATGCGGTAATAGGGCATGTCCTCCACAAAGATCTCCACTTCTTCGACAGGAACGAACAAATCCTCTTTGCATCCGAGTGCTGCGCACTTTTCGTTTATCCTGACGAAATCATCGGAATAGACGAAGGGCTCCGCATCGGATCTTCTTTCCACGTAAGTTAACACCTGCTCCATGATCGGATCGGTATGCTCCGAAAGAAAGGCCGCATATTCTTCCGCATCGATCATATCCGCGTACACATCTTCCGCAAAGCCCGTCACAGTGGGCGCATCCGCTCTTTTCCCGATCCCGGCTTCGAAGAATGCTTCCGTGATACCGCGCATCAGATTGGCGGAATCCGTATGATAAGAAGTTGTTGTCACGGAAAAGACATTACACACAAGATCCACGAAAACCACAAACAGGATCACACGGCTCTTCGCCTTTGTTTCCGACAAAAGGGCCATGATAAACACGACGAATGCCGCAAGGGCGAACGCCATGGAAAATACCGTTTCTCTTCCGGAAGGCACCTTCATGAGAATAGCGGTAAAAAGAACGAGCACAAGAGAAACAAGTACGACTGCGATCCTCGTAAGCTTCTTTTCTTTCGGAAAACTCATAAGATCCGTCTTGCTTGCGATACGGCAGGCAAAAAAGCAAAGTGCCGCGTCAAACGCAAATGTCGCTCCCGCGGAATACAGACCAAACGAAGCTAAGCCTCCGAATACGGAGGTCGCGGAAAACAAAAACAGAAGAAACAGACAGAGGATATAAGAGATCTTCTTTCGCTCCTTTTCATGGGAGAAAAAGAAATATACCACGGAACAGATCAAAATTGTACTTAAGACCGTTGGCGTAAGGTTATAAAGAAACAGCCCAGCATTTGCATTAATTGCATTTTCCGCAAATAACTCCTTGTATGCGGGAAGGACGGAAAATGCGGAAAGCGCCATTGCCGAAAGCGTCGAAAGAACGGAGCAAAGAACCGCAGGCCACACGGGCAGAGAATCCGCGATCCGCTCGCAGAAGAGCATAAGGGCAAGACACACTGCCATCGGCAGGGCGTCGATCGGATCCAAAGAAAATGCAAGCGTCAGGATAAGGATATGAGCGACCGTTCTTTTTCCGGGAATTTCTGCACTTCTTTTCGCCAATATCCAAAGAAGCGGAAGCAAGACGTAAAGAAAACGCGCATGCCCCGATGCCAAAGAAGCCGTATGATACGCACCAAGTCCATAGACCACGGAAAAGACATCCAAAAACAGGCTTTCTTTTCCCGAAAAGGCTTTGTCATACGCCGTCATCAAACGAAACGATACAGCGGCAAACATCCCGCAAAAAGCAATGCCCGACGTCACTTCATAGGGGACGAGTGCGACGTTCGCATAGACCGAGACGACAAAAAGACACAGGTACAAGAAAAGACCGGCAAAAAACGGCCGCTTACATACCCGCATCATTTCAAATAGGCTTTTCTTTAATTCTGAAACGTTTACCCTGTCGCACATAGGCACATTTTACCATTTTACGGGCTATATTTCAATTTTGACGGTATAATTTCCCTATGCTAAAATAAATACACAAATCAAGCGGGAGAATCACCATGAACGCCTTGAAAGATAAAGCGAATATCTTCAAAATTCATATTCCGGTTTTGCACGTCCTTCTGTCTTTCCTTTATGAAAAACTCACATGGCAAGACCTCGGTCTGTACGATCCTTACATCAAAACGATCGAACTCTTGGGCGTTACCTACGAGGAAGAACGCATCGTTTTAATGGTTTTTACCAAGCTGTTCGGTATTCTTCTGATCTTTTTGTTTTGGCGTCTCATTGACTGTATTATGTCAACCAAAGACAAGAAGACCGGTGCCCTTTTGCTCATCGGCGCTGCCTTTTGCCTGATCGAATATCCGCTGTGCTACACGATAAACGAAGCATCTCCGGTGCTTTACTATATGAGCGCGGGCTACCATCCGGATTATTACCATGGCTTCTTTTTCCAGGTCTGGTACGGTGCGTGCCTGACCGTTTTTCGGCATGCCGTCATGATTCCGCTCATGCAGACCGTGATCTTCCTTCTGATCCTGCGGTTTCTTTCCGTGCAGATCGACAAGGCAGGACATCACAAGCTCTCGCTATTCGTCTATGCCATCCTTCTCCTTCCGGAGAGCGTTAATCTGATGATCTCCCCTGATCCGGCTTCTTTGACGGCACTCTTTCTTACCGTGCTTTCTCTTCTCGTGTTGCATTTCGGAAAGCGCCTGCTTATCCCTGTCGGAAAAAGAACGATCGCAAAAAACCTTGTGATCTTCGCTTCAATCACCGTGATCCTCTACATTCCGCAGGCTGTGGGAGAATATACCTACCTCGGGCACGAAACCTATCTGGAGAAAAACTGGAATACGATATCTGCCATTCTCAGCGATAAGAATGCGAATGTGACCTATGCCGGCGCAGATGCGGATCTGCTTGCGATCAACGATGTCGTACCGGTCGAAGATCTGGTCAGCTATGAAGGCACGGATGCCTTTTATAACCGCAACTATGCAGAATACGAAAAGGTGCACCAATCCCTCTTGCCGTATGAGGATCAGGTCACACTCATTCACGCCGTAAAGCGTCT
>JAILOQ010000035.1 GCA_024690725.1 Lachnospiraceae bacterium | reverse complement strand
GACGGTATGAGCGAAGTGATCGGGAACACCACGTTAAAGACCATAGAGAAGGTAGAAGACGGGAAGCAGATAGCGGAAGAAGTGATCACGGAAAGCAAGCAAAAAGCGGAAGAAGTGATCACGGAAAGTAAGCAAAAAGCGGAAGAAGTGATCACGGAAAGCAAGCAAAAAGCGGATGATATGATCGTTGATATGATCGCAGCCGGTGAAGAATACAGAGAAGGGTATCAGGAATCGGTTGCTACGGGAAAACAGGCGCTTGCGGATATGAAGGATGAGTTGGAAGCAGCGATCCTTCACATGCAAAACAGCCTGAAGTACCACAGGGTATTCGGTGTGGGAAGGGTATTGGATTCCCTGGCAAAGTTTGACCGCGAAAAGTATCAGGATCTGTTGGATAAGATAAAACGACATGTTGTATAGTTTTTAACAGAAAGGGGTTAGGGTATGGCATACGATGTGATTTTTGATGAGATCCCCTCCAAAGAGGAGATCGGTGAACGGTTGGAGAAGGCGCGATTGGAACTGTCCAAGCGGCAGATGCTGTTGAAGGAAAACAAGCTTCCCGTGATCGTCTTGTTTGACGGCTGGGATGCGGCCGGAAAGGGTTCCGTTTTGGGACGTGTGATCAAGAATCTGGATCCGCGCTTCTTTAAGACCTATACCTACAAGCCGACCGAGGAGGAGCTTCGAAGACCGTTTTTGTACAAGCATTTCATCCGCATTCCCGAGGCGGGAAAGATCTCATTTTTTGACGGAAGCTGGATGGAGGAAGTAACCGACGGGTATCTTACCGGCGCCTTGTCAAAGAAGGATTACAAGAACCGGATCGCGAGCATTCAGAAATTCGAACGGCAGTTAAACGACGATGGGTATCTGCTCATCAAGTTCTTTTTCCATATCTCGGAGAGCGAGCAGAAAAAGCGCATGAAGGAGCTGCTGGATTCGAAGTCCACGAAGTGGCGCGTGAGCAAAGAAGATCTGGAGCAGAATAAAAACTACGGCAAGGTCAAGGAGGTGTTCTCCGAATACCTCGAGGCGACCAATCAGTTCGTGGCACCCTGGTATTACATCGATTCCTCGAACCGGAAATGGTGCGAGCTGCAGGTAGTGGAGCGCATGATCGTGTGCATCGATACCGCTTTAAAGAACAAGGGCCGCGTGGCACCGGTACTGCAGAATACCTTCCCGCTCGTGAAGATGCCAAAGCTTGCCGATGTGAAGCTGGATAAGACGATCACCGACGAAGAATATTCCGTGGAACTGGACCGGTTGCAGGACAGACTTTCCGAATTGCATAACGAACTGTACAGAAGGCATATTCCCGTCATCATTGCATACGAAGGATGGGATGCGGCCGGAAAGGGCGGTAACATCAAGCGCGTGGCGGCGGCACTGGATCCGAGAGGATATGAGGTGCATCCCATTGCAAGTCCGGAGCCGCATGAAAAGGCAAGGCATCATCTGTGGAGATTCTGGACACGCCTGCCCAAAGAAGGGCATATCGCGATCTTTGACAGAACGTGGTACGGCAGAGTCATGGTGGAACGTCTGGAGGGCTTCTGCAGCGAGAATGACTGGCAGAGAGCCTACAATGAGATCAATGAATTCGAGAGCGAGCTTGCCGACTGGGGCGCGATCGTCATCAAATTCTGGGTGCAGATCGACAAGGATACGCAGCTTGCCCGCTTTACGGACCGACAGAATACGCCGGAGAAGCAGTGGAAGATCACGGATGAAGACTGGAGAAACCGTGAGAAATGGGACAGCTATGAGGTTGCGGTCAATGAGATGATCGAAAAGACATCAACGACCTTTGCTCCCTGGCATATCCTGGAATCCGACGATAAGCACTATGCAAGGATCAAAGCGCTTCGCGTGATCATCAAAGCGATCGAGGAGCGTCTTGCGGAAGATGATAAAAAGAAGAAATCCAAGAAAAGCGGAAAAAAGGGTAAGAAATGAAGATAACGGAAGAAAACGGATGCATTACGCTCTGTCTGAGCGGAAGGATCGATGCGAGCAATGCGGCGCAGGTGGAATCAGAAATATTCAATGGTTTACATAACACAACAGCCGAAGAGATCGTTTTGGATGCGGAAGAACTTACGTATATCTCGAGTGCGGGTTTGCGTGTTTTGTTGAAGGCAAAAAAGAGCTTTCCGCAGCCGCTGCGTGTCACGAATGTCTCGCGTGATGTCTATGATATCTTCGAAATGACGGGCTTCAAAGATATGTTGCACGTTTCCAAAGCATATCGTAAACTGAGTGTAGACGGATGTGAAGTGATCGGAAAAGGATTCTTCGGAACGGTGTACCGCATCGATCCGGAGACGATCTTAAAGGTGTATCACGGCAGGGATTCGATCCCGATGATCCAAAACGAGCAGCGTATGGCCAAAAAAGCCTTCGCGGCCGGCATTCCCACGGCGATCTCTTTTGATATCGTGCAGGTGGGAGAGGATTACGGTTCGGTCTTTGAACTTTTGAACGCCAAGACGTTTAACGATCTTGTGGTGGAAAACAGTATGCCGCTCGAAGAGATCGTAAAGCAGTATACGGATCTGATCCGTTTGGTCCATGAGACCGAGATGGAGCCGGGAGACCTTCCGAGCGTCAGGGACCGCTTTGTCGAATATCTCGAAGTCATAGAGGAATACCTTACGGAAGAGCAGAAACAGGCACTGTCGAAGATGCTTTCGGCGCTTCCCGATGTGACGACGGTGACGCACGGCGATTTCCAGATGAAGAATGTCATGCTGGTCTCGGGGGAACCGATGCTCATCGATATGGATACCATGGGATTCGGTCAGCCGATCTTCGATCTGCAGGCACTGTACGTGACCTATCGGATGTTTGAAGAGGATGAGCCGGGCAATGCGATGAGCTTTCTCGGGATGAGTTCGGAAACGGCGGAGAGGATATGGGAGTTAGTCTTGGCTAACTATTTTTCGTCTGCGACTGCGGAGGAACTTACACAAAAAGAAAATAAGATCCGCCTGGTGGCATGCTTGCGGTTCTTATTCTTATTGGCTACGACGGATTTAAAGTCCGGGGACTTAGGGCAAAAACGGATCCGTCATACCAAAGAGCATATAGCGGACCTTCTTTTACAAGTCGGGGATCTTGACCTGTAAAAAGAAGGACAGATGTACATTGCGTTAGAAGGATGAAATATATGAATGCTGAAGACATTATCAGAAGATTTGATGAGGCGATAGAAAAGAACTATATCTTTCCGGAATATCAGCCGCAGATCAATCATGCGACCGGGCGCCTGATCGGAGCGGAGGCTCTGATGCGATGGGAGGATCCCAAACTCGGAAAACTGTACCCGAACCAGTTCATTCCCGTGATGGAGGAATATGACCTGATCTATCGGGCGGATATCCATCTGTTTTCCTGTGTCTGCAAGTTTTTGAAGAAATGCATCGACGAAGCGATCCCGATCGTGCCGATCTCGGTGAACATGTCGCGGCATGATATTTTTAATCACGACTACGTGGAAGCGGTGGAATCGATCCGAAAGGCTTACGGCGTGCCGGTAGAGTATATCCGCCTGGAACTGACGGAGTCTTCGGTCATCGGCGGTATGGAGCTTGTGGTGGGCGTTTTGGAGCAGCTTCATGCGCACGGCTATAAAGTGGAGATGGATGACTTCGGAAGCGGATATTCTTCCCTGAATGTCCTAAAAGAACTTGAAGTCGATGTCATCAAGCTGGATATGTATTTCTTTACCGGAGAACTGGATAAGCGCGGCGGCACCATTATCACGACCGTCGTCAATATGGCTAAATGGCTCGGGATCCCGGTCATTGCGGAAGGTGTGGAGACCGCGGAACAGGCGGAGTTTATGAAGAGCATCGGCTGCAATTACATTCAGGGATATCTGTATTACAAGCCGATTTCGGAACCGGTGCTTATAAGGGAACTCAGAAAGCGTGATCATGAAACCGCTAAGCCCGCGATGCAGCTGGTGGATACGATGGATGCGGCAAAATTCTGGAGCCCGGATTCGCTGGAGACGTTGATCTTCAATCATTATGTGGGTGGCGCCTGCATCTTCAGTTACAAGAATGGCAGGTTGGAGCTGTTGCGTGTCAACGATAAGTACACGCAGGAACTCGGTATGAATATGTCCGCAAAGCAGCTCATCGATACCAATCCTTGGAAACTCATGGATGAGGAGAACAAAGAGATCTATCTGAATGCGATAAACAAAGCGCTGGATACGGACGACGAGGTCGTAGTCGAGACGTGGCGGACGCTGTCAAGTGACTGCTGCGGCGATGAGAATATCTGCATCCGTTCGACGATCCGCATGATCGGACAGGCGACGGACCAGTATCTGTTCTATGCCATGATCCAGAATATCACGGCGGAAAAACGGCAGTATATGCATGTGCTTAGCAGTGAGCAACGCTTCCTGCGTGCTGCAGAGCAGGCTAATATGTATGCGTGGGAATATGATATCCGAACGAAGGAGATGCGCCCGTGCTTCCGCTGCATGCGTGATCTGGGCTTGCCGATGCTGGTAAAGAACTATCCGGAGCCCGCGATCGAGATGGGCATCTTCCAGCCGGATTATGCGGATATGTACAGAGACTGGCATAAGCAGCTCGAAGAAGGCGTGGAGCACCTCGAAGCGATCATGCCTTTGACCGTGGGACGCGTGCCGTTCCACGTGCGTTACACAACCGAGTTTGATGAGAACGGAAGACCGTTAAAGGCATACGGTTCCGCAACACTGGTTGTGGACGAGGAAGAGAACAAAGAAGAAAGTTGAACGAATATGTTTTGGAAAAAAACCGGGGTCACATTAAGGAGCGGATTGCTATGTGCTTTGCTGCTCGTTGGTCTGACCGGATGTGAACAGGAGATCGTCACCGAGATCGGGGATTCCCTTACGCCGAAAGAAGAGACGCGCGTCGTCTTAACGATGGGCATCGAGGACGGCGAGGTCTTTTATCTTGGTGAAAGCGGATGCAGCAAAGAAGAGTTCATGCTGTATCTGACCAATATGCAAAACAGTTACGAAGAAATCTACGGCGAAGGTCTTTGGGATGTCTCCGAAGACGGCGGTTCGATGGAACGGCGCATCAAAGACAATGTAGCGGCGAGGATCGCGCAGGTCAAGACGATGGCGCTCCTTGCCGAGGATTATCAGGTAAGTCTTACGGAGGAGGAAGAGCGTCTCGTACAGCAGGCGGCTTTGGAATACTTCCGTTCCTTAAACAAAAACGAGTTGGACGCACTTTCCGTAACCCAGGAAACGGTGGCCGGAATTTATCGCGAAAACTTATTGGCACACAACGTCTATACCTATATCATCAAGGATGTGAATCCCGAGATCAGCGATGACGAGGCCAGAAATGTCGAGGCGGCCTGGGTCTTTGTCGGCGGAGATGAAGAAGACGACGAGGCAAAGAGCCTTGCGATCAACGTAAAGGCTTTGGCAGATCAGGGCAACGATTTTGATGAGTTGATCACGACCTATTCCGATGATAAGGATCTGACGCATACCTTTGGAAAAGGGCAGGTGGATCCTGCGGTGGAAGAAGCGGCGTTCTCCCTTGCGGAAGGCCAGATCAGCGGTGTGATCACGGGAGCGGACGGCTATTATGTGATCAAATGCTTAACGACACTCGACCGGAAAGAAACGGATGCCAACAAGGAGAAGATCGTGGCAAAGCGCAAGCAGGAAGCCTTCAACGATGTATATAAAAACTTTGCGGAGAACCTCATGCAGCGCCTGAATGAAGAAGCCTGGGAGGAGATCAAAATGATCCATGATCCGGCGGTCTCGACCTCCTCGCTCTTTGCGGTCTATGATAAGTATTTTCCGGAGGAGTGATGCAGTGAACGTCTGCGACCCGTCCTGTGCGCAGGATTCGGACGGTATTCATTGCAGTTTACATAACAAATTTATAAAAGTTTAAGATTTGCGCAAAGCCTTGATTTTACTGGCTTTCAGGAAACAATGTTAGCACTCGGATAAAACGAGTGCTAATTTTTTGTTGATTTTTCTTTTTCCCGGTTGTACACTCATATTTGTGGACGGAAGACGGGGAAATGACGACCGTGCCACGAAAGTTCAGTAAGGAAGGATGCGAAGTTATGGCAGACAAGAGAGGTAATCTATCAATCGATTCGGATAATATATTTCCGATCATTAAGAAGTGGTTATACAGCGACCACGATATTTTCTACAGGGAGTTGATCTCCAACGGTTGTGATGCGATCACGAAGCTCAAAAAGCTCGACATGATGGGCGAATACAGCTTGCCCGAGGATTACAAGCCGATGATCAACGTTGTCGTATCTCCCGAGGATAAGACGATCAAGATCACCGATAACGGACTCGGTATGACGGCGGACGAAGTGGAAGAGTACATCAACCGCATCGCCTTTTCCGGCGCGACCGATTTCATCGAGAAGTACAAGGACAAGACGAACGAGGATCAGATCATCGGACATTTCGGTCTGGGATTCTATTCCGCATTCATGGTTTCCGACCGCGTGGACATCGATACCCTCTCTTATAAAGAAGGTGCGACACCGGTACATTGGACGTGCGACGGCGGCATCGAATTCGAGATGACCGACGGGGACAAAGAAGGCGTGGGTACGACCATTACCCTGCATGTCACAGAGGATTGTCTGAAGTTCTGTAACGAATATGAGGCGAAGGAAGTGATCAAGAAGTATTGCTCCTTCATGCCGTTTGAGATCTACGTATCCAAGGATAAGGATACTGCGACCGAGACGATCGAGAAGAGTGAAGTGCTCGAAAGTGACGAGGTTGTCGAAGAATTGGAAAAGAAGGACGACGAGCCCGAAAAGGTAAAGATCAAGAAGCGTCCGGAACTGATGAACGAAACCAACCCGCTTTGGACGAAGCATCCGAACGATTGCACGAAGGAAGAGTATCTGGAGTTTTACCGTTCGGTCTTCCACGATTACAAGGAGCCTTTGTTCTGGATCCATTTGAATATGGATTATCCGTTTAATCTGAAGGGTATTTTGTACTTCCCCAAGATCAACATGGAGTACGAATCCATCGAAGGTACGATCAAGCTTTACAACAATCAGGTGTTTATCGCCGATAACATCAAGGAAGTCATTCCGGAATTCCTGATGCTCTTAAAGGGTGTCATCGATTGTCCGGATCTGCCGCTGAATGTGTCCCGTTCCGCACTGCAAAATGACGGCTTTGTCAAAAAGATTTCCGACTACATTTCCAAGAAGGTTGCTGACAAGCTGTCCGGTATGTGCAAGACGGAAAAAGAAGAGTATGAGAAATACTGGGACGATATCGCTCCCTTCATCAAGTTCGGTTGCTTAAAGGACGATAAGTTCTGCGAGAAGATGACGGATTACATCCTCTTTAAGAACTTGGACGGCAACTATATGACACTTCCGGAATGTCTGGAAGTAAAGCCGATCGATCCGGATGAGAAGGACGAAGAGGCCGTGGATGAAAACGGCGAGAAGGTCGAAGCCGAGGTTGTGGACGAAAGCGCTGAGGCGGTAGACGCCGAAGAAGAGAAGCAGGATAAGGTGATCTACTATGTCACCGATGAGAAGCAGCAGAGCCAGTACATCAACATGTTCAAGCAGGCCAAGATGGATGCCGTGATCCTTCCGGAGCGCATCGATCAGCCGTTTATCCAGCAGCTCGAAGCAAAGAACGAGGGTGTGAAGTTCGCACGTATCGATGAGGATCTGACCGAGACCTTTAAGACCAAGACCTCCAAGAAGGTACAGGAAGAGTTCGATGCAAAGGCAGAGTCCATCGGCAAGCTGATGAAGAAGGCCCTGAAAAAAGAAAAGCTGAACGTCAAGATCGAGAAGCTGAAGAACAAAAAGATCTCCAGTGTCCTTACGATCTCCGAGCAGGCCAGAAGAATGCAGGATATGATGGCAATGTACTCTCCCGGCGGCGATATGGGAATGTTCGGCGAAGACGGCGAGACGCTTGTGTTAAACGCCAATCATCCGCTTGTTTCCTACATTATGGAGCATGAGGACGGTGCCAACACCAAGATGATCTGTGAGCAGTTATACGATCTGGGTAAGCTGCAGAATGCACCCTTGTCCCCGGAGGATATGACGAAGTTTATCGCCAGAAGCAATGACATCATGGTTGCTTTGACAAAAGAAGACTAAGAAAGTATTGAAAAACCCCCGAATTGTATGATATGATGGTATTTGACAAGAATGTCATAAACTCGCGCGCATGACGCGGGTACCATCATCTTAACGTAAGCGACATCGCACAGTCGTTTCGTTTCACAGTTCGGGGGTTAGTCTATGCTAAACGAGAAGGAAAGCAAGGCGGAAATGGTCGAAAAATACCGTGATTCCGTCGAGTTCTTAATGCGTTACGAGAGCTTTTTGGAAGCAAAGAGCGGAAGTGCCGTTACGCAGACCTACAATAACGGAAATATGGAGACGACCATTAAATTTCCGGTCTATGACAGTACACTGCTTGGCTTTATCAATGATGCGAGCCAGACCGTGTTCATGAATCGCAATTATCATTATCTTTATTCCCAATATCGGATCAAACACATGGATGCTGCCGGTGAGCATAAGCTGATCGAGAGCGTGGATATCATGCATATGGAAATTTTGGGGGATATTCTTTCTGCCTATGTATTCAAGGGGATGACCCGCGGTGCTGTCTGGGCAGAGGGGGTAAAGAACGGTGTGTATCTGGCGATCTTGAAGAAAGCCAAAGAAGTGATCGAATTCAATTCCGTCCCGCTCGATGAGCAGGGAAGGGTTTAATGTATGGGAGGTTTTGCAATGAGTGACAAGTCTGCAAAGAAGAAGGCGCTGATCATCAAAAAAGCGCGGGAAGTGTTTGCCGAGAAGGGATATCTGAATGTAACGATGAAGGATATCGTGGAGGCATGTGAGATCAGCCGTGGGGGATTGTATCTTTATTTTTCCGGTACGGAAGAGATCTTTTTGGAAGTGTTAAACGAGCCGGCAGATTCGGATGAGGATAATGTTTTTGAGCGTGCGGTCAAGGAGAATGCGACCAGTTCCGATATCCTGGCGCTGTTTTTACAGGAGCAGAAGCGTGAACTGTTGGGACGCAATAACAATCTGCAGCGTGCCACCTATGAATTCTTTTTCGCGAACCCCATGCCCGCAAAAGAGAATCCCGTCAAGAAGCAGTTCGACTCGGCGGTTGCCGTTATCGAAAAGCTGATCATCGACGGCGTGGAGAACGGTGAGTTTGAATGTGAAGATCCGAAGGGAGCCGCCAGAAACATGATGTATGCCCTGGAAGGACTGCGGATCATGTCACAAACCGTGGGTGTATCCGAAAAATCGGTCAATCGTGAGATCCTGTACTTGTTAAAAGGCATTCTGAAAGAGGAAGTATAGGATGATCGAGACTATCGCACAAACGCATTTAGCCGTCGGAGAGACCTTGTCGATCCGACGGAATCATATCACACCGGTAAAGGGTGAGAATCGCGGACGTATCAGCGTGGTAACCGGTATGCACGGAGATGAATTGGAAGGGCAGTTTGTATGCTATGAACTGATCCGTTCGATCACGGAGCATATTGAGGATCTGCGCGGAACGGTGGATGTATATCCTGTTTTGAATCCGCTCGGCATGGACAGCGGAAGCCGAGTGGTGCCGAAACTGGATATGGATATGAACCGTATGTTTCCCGGCTCCCAGACCGGAAATTTCATGGATCAAATGGTATATAAGATTGCGGACAGCATCAAGGGGTCGGATGTGTGTATCGATGTGCACGCATCGGATCGTTTTGTGCGCGAGATTCCGCAGGCCCGCATTTCGGATGAGTTTGAGCAATTAATGACGCCGTATGCGAAGCAGCTGAATGTGGATGTGATCTGGATCAACACATCGAGTCGTGTACATGATTCGACCTTGGCCAACAGCCTTTGCAACAGCGGAACGCCGTCGCTGGTTTTGGAGATGGGGCTCGGTAACCGTATTCATCCCAAGTACGGCAGGCAGATCGTGGACGGGATCTTGCATCTCATG
>JAILOQ010000019.1 GCA_024690725.1 Lachnospiraceae bacterium | reverse complement strand
TCGGCGCTTCCGAATCTGGCACTGGTCCTTATCTATGTCCTGATCGGCATGTTGTGGTAGGGCCTGAGGTAGAATATGAACTATATTGGTAATCTCTTAAA
Organism: Lachnospiraceae bacterium; assembly: GCA_024690725.1. Lineage (GTDB taxonomy): Bacteria > Bacillota > Clostridia > Lachnospirales > Lachnospiraceae > UBA2882. The sequence goes on along the minus strand of JAILOQ010000019.1, from coordinate 6,191 downwards.
ACTGTATAGCGGAACCGGATGGCTTTTGTTATTGTACTTCTTTTCACTGGTCCTTTTGTGGGGCCTGGAGAAGGAAAAGGACAAAAAGACGGTCTTTTTGTTTACCGCAGTTCCCATCTTACTTATCGTCCTAAATCCTTTGGTGGGACTTATATTGAATGCCGCACACATCCTTCCGGAGCGCATGGTACGTCTGTATTGGCTCTTGCCGGTCGGGATCTGCATAGCGTATGCGTTTGTTTTGATCGTAAGATACGTGGCCGGGAAGCATAAACAGATACCGGTATTGTTTGTTCCCTTCCTTTTGATCGTGGCGCTTTTGCTTTTGGGAAGCCCCGTGCAGAGCAGGGAGACATTTACAAAGTCTGAGAATCTCTATAAGCTTCCGCAGGAAGTGCTGGATCTTACGGATGCGGTTAATGCCGATGCTCTGGCCTTATCCGGGGGAGATGAAGAGAGAACTGAACGGCTGACGGTATTTCCGCCGTCTCTTTGTGCGTATCCAAGACTTTACGATCCGTCCTTGCCCCTTCTTTACGGAAGGTATCCGCAAACCGACGCCGGTGTGGATGTGTTTGATAACTTTAACAGGGAGGAGATCAACTTAAGCCGTATCATGGAAACGAGTACGAATGCGGGGGTTGATTACCTGATCCTGGATGCGACGCGTACCTACGGACAAGACCGCGCAGAGCTTTTGGGAGAGCCTCTTGCCACCATCGGCGACTATTGCTTATATCGCCTGAATTAGGTATAATGACTCTGAATGAGGTTTGGTTATGAATTTGCTTAAGGACCTGTATGAAAACAGGCGATTGATACTGAAATTATCAAAGAATGACTTTAAGACTCGGTATGCCGGGTCTTATTTGGGTATTATATGGGCGTTCGTGCAGCCGATCGTTACGATCCTCGTATACTGGTTCGTGTTCCAAAAGGCTCTGAAAGTGGGCAGCACCAAGACAACGTCCGGCATTGATATTCCCTATGTTTTGTGGCTTACGACGGGACTTGTGCCCTGGTTCTTTTTCTCGGAAGCATTGAATAACGGGACGAATGCACTGATCGAATACAACTACCTGGTGAAAAAGGTGGTCTTCAACATTTCGGTCCTTCCCGTGATCAAGCTTTTGTCCGCACTGCTCGTGCATGTATTTTTCGTGGTATTCACCCTGATCTTATTTAGCTGCTACGGATATTTCCCCGATCTATACGTACTTCAGGTCGTGTATTATTCGTTTGCGCTGTTTGTCTTATGTCTGGCCGTAACCTATGCGACGTGTTCCGTGGTGATCTTTTTCAGGGATCTAACGCAGATCATCTCGATCGTCTTGCAGGTCGGCATGTGGGCGACACCGATCCTCTGGAATCTCTCTACGACGGTTCCCGAGAACTGGCAGTGGATCTTTAAGGCAAATCCCGTTTACTACATCGTAAAGGGATATCGGGATGCCTTGATCGATAAGCAGTGGTTTTGGCAGGATTGGAGATTGACACTGTATTTTTGGGCTGTGACCCTTTTGATCTACTGGGTTGCGACCGTGATATTTAAGAGATTACGACCGCATTTTGCGGATGTGTTGTAGGATGGGAGAGCTATGGACGATACAGCCATTAAGGTAGATCATGTAAGTAAAATATATAAGCTCTACAATAAGCCCTCCGATCGGTTGCGCGATGCGCTGCACCTAAAGAAGGTGCAGGTCAGAGAGCATGCGGCGCTAAACGACATCAGTTTCGAGGTACACCGCGGAGAGACGGTGGGTATCATCGGAACGAACGGATCCGGAAAGTCGACGATCCTGAAGATCATTACGGGTGTCTTAAACCCGACGGCCGGAGATGTTACGATCGACGGCAGGATCTCGGCACTGTTGGAGCTGGGTGCCGGGTTTAACATGGAGTATACGGGCATTGAAAATGTCTATCTGAACGGTACCATGATGGGCTTTTCGAACGAAGAGATCGAAGCGCGCATGGATGATATCCTAAGCTTTGCGGATATCGGTGATTTCGTGCATCAGCCGGTAAAGACATATTCGAGCGGTATGTTTGTACGCCTTGCCTTTGCCGTTGCCATCAACATCGATCCCGAGATTTTGATCGTGGATGAGGCACTTTCCGTCGGAGACGTCTTCTTCCAGTCCAAGTGCTATCACAAGTTTGAGGAGTTCAAGAAGGAAGGTAAGACCATCCTCTTTGTCAGCCACGACTTAAGCAGTATTTCCAAATACTGTGACCGCGTGATCTTACTCGATAAGGGGATCAAGCGTGCGGAAGGCGGTCCGAAGCAGATCGTGGACATGTATAAAAAGCTATTGGTGGGACAACTTCGCAAGGACGATACTACCGATTCCATTTCCGCGGATCATCTGGATGAAAACGGCGATAAGACAGGTGAGGGAAAGAGCGAAGAACTCTGGAAGGATTCCTTAGTCCTTAATTCCGAGATCGTCGAGTACGGCGAGAAGAACGGAGAGATCGTAGACTTTGCGATCATCGACGAGAATGGCCTTATCACAAATGCGATCGAGAAGGATACGGAATTCACCATCAAGGTGCGACTCCGCGCCAATGCACTCGTGGAGCATCCGATCTCCACGTATACGATAAAGAACCTGCAGGGTACCGCCATTACGGGCACGAATACCTTGTTTGAAGGATATGAAATGGAAGACTGGCAACCGGGAGAAGAGCACATCGTGACCTTTACGCAGACGATGTCCTTGCAGGGCGGAGAGTATCTGTTATCCGTCGGCTGTACCGGTTATATTCAGGGAGATTTCCACGTATATCACAGACTTTACGATGTCTGCAATCTGACGGTTGTCTCGCATAAGAACACGGTCGGATTCTTTGATGCGCATTCCCGCGTGACGATCGACGGGGAAGGCGAAGACTGACGAGGAATACACATATATGAAGATCATCTATTCCAAGCTTTCCGATCAAAGAGATGCGAAGTTTGCGATCCGCACGAACATCTTACAGGACGGAGACGGCAACAAGTTCATAGAGAAGGTTCCGATGTCGAATGCAGGTGTCGATCACGTAAGGGCACTGAAGAAGTGGGAATCGGCGCTTTCGGATCAGTATAAGGGTGGAGATTATGTTCCGAATGCCTTTGTTGATACAGATGCGCCTTACGGATATCTTGCGTTTGTGGAAGGGGAAACCTTGGAAGAGGAACTCGACCGCTTACTGGAGCGCGGAAAGAAAGCGGAAGTATGCGAAAAACTGCTTTCTTTTATCGCGGATGTACGCTCGATGCATGCCTCCGTGACCTTTACGCCTTCGCTTGGATTCTTACAGGTCTTTTGTGCCGGTGCGGGCGATATCGTTCCGTCCCTTCTGGCATTCGGCCAAGAGCGTCCCGATTTCTTGAATAGTGGCATGGTAACGGACATCGATCTGATCCCGGCCAATGTTATTTTAAGCAGAAGAAAAAAGACGGTCATCGATTACGAATGGACCTTTGATTTCCCGATCCCTGTGGATTTTGTGGTATATCGCACGATCCACTACTATGTGGAAGGCGATGTAAAGCGCCATGAACTAAGAGAAGAAAACTTATATGAACGTGTGGGCCTGACCAAAGAGATGTGCGACACGTTTGCACATATGGAAGAAAATTTCCAAAACTATATGCGCGGCTCTTTTGAGGACAGTGCGGCACAAGCGTCGCTTGGTACGGTAGGTATTGAAGTGTTTACGGGAAGGATCGGCGGAAAAGAGATCGATCCGAAGAGCAGACAGGTATATTCCGTGGTCCCCAAAGAAGGCGTGGTCACCTTGACTATTCCCGTGAGCCGGTTTGTAAAGAACTTGCGTATCGATCCCGGAGATGATGCCTGTACGGTGACCTTACTTTCGGTAAAAGCCGTAACGGATGCGCCGCGTTCGGATACAAGGCTTTCCGTGAAGCGGAAGTTTGCGTCTTCCTACGAACCGAAGGTTACGGCATCCGTAAATACCGTAAGGGAGAATGTGTTCTTCTTTGACAGGGAAGATCCGCAGTTATTCATCGAAGAATTGGAGCACGGAACGACGGAGATTACGATCTCGTTTGTACTCGATAAAATGCAGTATCCCTCCTCCATGCGTGCCGTGGGAGAAAAGCTTCTTTACGGCTATCATGACGGCAGGGATTACGATACGTTGGAAGAGCATTATCTGACGGCGATGAGCATCATCAAAGACAGAGAGAATGCGCTTTACGTTTTGCATAAAAAGGCAGCGGAGGATGCTGCGAAGTTAGATGGCATTTATCGTTCGTTTTTCTATAAACTGACCAAGCCGTTTCGCATGATAAAAGAGGCAGGGGCCTTAAAGAAAGAGGCGGCGCGGGGCGATAAGAGCGCCCATATCAAAGACCTTTTGGATCGCATGATCACGGAGGGAGATCGAAGAGCACAGAGTGCGGAGAAGATCGGGGATGAGAAGTTTTCCGTTCTGGTGCCGGTTTATAATACGCCCGAACTTCTTCTTCGGCAGATGATCGAGTCAGTGCTTTGTCAGACCTATGAAGCGTGGGAACTTTGCATTGTTGATGGCAGTGACGGGGACCATGCCTATGTTGGAAAGATCTGTAAGATGTATGCAAAGATGGACGGAAGGGTCCGCTACGAGCGCCTTTCGGAGAATCTGGGCATTGCGGAAAATACGAATGCAGCGCTTCGTATGGCGACGGGTTCCCATATTGCCTTGTTTGATCATGATGATATGCTGCATCCTTCGGCGTTATACACCGTTGCAAAGACCATCGAAGAAACCGGTGCCGAGTTTCTCTATACCGACGAAGCGGTATTCTCACATGAGAACATGAACGATGTGACATATCACTTAAAGCCCGATTTTGCGCCGGACTTTTTGCGGAGTGAAAACTATATCTGTCATCTTTCCGTTTTTGCCAAGAGCTTACAGGAAAAGGTGGGAGAGTTTCGTAAGGAATGCGAAGGTAGCCAGGATTATGACATGACCTTGCGTCTTACCGAAGAGGCGAACAGAGTGGAGCATATCCCGGAAGTCTTGTATTTTTGGAGAGCGCATGAAGGGTCGGTGGCACAGGATATTTCCGCAAAGACTTATACGATCGACAGCGCGCATACCGCTCTTTCCGATCACCTAAAGCGTGTCGGATTAAAGGGCGAGGTGGAGGATGCGGCATATCCTTCGACCTATCGTATTCGATATGAGATAAAACATAACCCGAAGGTATCGATCATTATCCCCAATAAGGATCATATCGAGGATCTGGAGCGATGCATCTTCTCTATCTTAGAGAAGAGCACATATGGGAATTATGAGATTTTGATCGTGGAAAACGGAAGTGAGGATCCGGAGACCTTTGCTTATTATGAGGACTTAAAGGCGGAACGTCGTATTCGCGTTCTGACTTGGGAAGAGGGCTTTAATTATGCCGCGATCAACAACTTTGCCGTGCGTGAGGCAAAGGGCGATGTTGTACTTTTATTAAACAACGATACCGAGGTGATCACACCGGAGTGGTTGGAAGAGATGCTCATGTTCGCCACCCGTTCCGATGTCGGAGCCGTGGGCGCCATGCTTTACTACAGCGATGATACGATGCAGCATGCGGGTGTTGTTTTGGGCATCGGCGGAACGGCCGGTCACATCAATAAGACGGCGCCGAAAGGTTTTGCCGGGCATCTGAGAAGAAATGCGCTTGTTTCCAATGTCGGAGCGGTTACTGCGGCATGTATGATGATCGAAAAGGCAAAGTACGAAGAACTGGACGGCCTGGACGAAGAGTTCGTGGTTGCGTTTAACGATGTGGACTTTTGCTGCAGACTTTTGGATGCAGGCTATCTGAATGTCTTTACGCCGTTTGCGGAGCTTTACCACTACGAATCAAAGAGCCGCGGCTACGAAGACACACCCGAGAAGCTCAAGCGCTTCGAAAAAGAAACGGAGCTCTTACGTGCGAAGGATGAAAAATACATCCTCGGCGAGGATCCTTTTTACAATCCGCACCTGACCAAAGTACGCCAGGATTATACCGAAGATGAGAACTATTCCGTTTTCATTGATTGATTCATACAGGATATGAAAAAGCATTCAGAGAATGTTAATGATAGGATAAACAGAAGATAAGGAGAGAAAACGATGGGAAAGATTACGGTGGAAACATGTGAAATTGAAGGACTCAAGGTGATCACACCGACGGTGTT
>JAILOQ010000015.1 GCA_024690725.1 Lachnospiraceae bacterium | reverse complement strand
TGCCGCTTCCATCCCATCGGAAGCCTTATTGATGCTCTCTGCGATCGACTTAAAATCAAAGAACATCCCTTTCGTATTTACGGGGGTATCAAACGTTCCTTCCACCAATCGATCGGCCCCTTTTTTGATCCGATTCAATTGTAAGGCAGCGAAAACGAACAGACAGCCGACTACACCGATATGCAAAAGCCATACACAAAATACCAATGGCGGCAAATTGATCGCTACTACCGTGAAAAAGAACGATACCAATGCACATACGGCAAATACGGCGATCAATCTCCATAATAACGGAACATTGTCACGGCACTGTTCGGACACAAACTTCCAAATCCGTTTTATCAGCCGTACAAAGGCTAAAAATCCGAACACAAAGCACACACAAGTTGCGATCCAACCGATCATAGCGAGGAGTACCGGCAGAAGACACAGTTTGCACGCAAGATCCACATAAGGCTTGCTTCTCGTAAACAGATCGTCCTGCGTTTCGTCAAGCGGAGATCTCACCGTAGCATAAAGATAATAGTTTTTCGTCTCATCTTTTTTTACGCTCACATCCGGATTCCGATTTGTTGACACATAACCATAGGAGTCAAACAGACTTTCCGTGCTGTATGAAAACTGCGTATCATCACTGACGGTCGCACTGTAACAATAAAGATGTCGCGCATGCTTTAAGTCTTCTTCGTCAAGAGAGCAGACCAGATATGTATCCTTATCCGTCAGATCTTCGTTTTCGATATCATCGCTTTCCAAAACGGCGTATTGAAAATTGCTGTTTTCAAACTCTTCAAACTGAAAATCACCTTTGTGGTCCGAAAGCGCCTGAACCGCATATCCGTCCATCAGATATTCATTAACGTTCCTTCGAAATGCGTCCTTGCTTTCGTACATTCCAAGCTCGAACAATGCAGCCGTGCCTGAGCTCGCGATCGTTGCCACGATTACACAGATCAGAAACAAAAAACCCCAAAAAATGACGCCGTGCGGCTTCTTTTCTTTTTTTGTTTTGCCGCTTTCCTCCGGTCCTGCATGAACCGTATCTACGTTTTCCATTGTATCTTCCATAATTTCACCCTTTCATTCCCGGCTCCTCAGATCTTCTTTCCGCCCGCCGGCTCCAAAAAGTATCCTCTTCCCCATATCATTTTCAGATACCGCGGATTGGACGGATCGATCTCGATCTTTTCACGCAAATGTCTGATATGAACCGCAACCGTACTCTCGTTTCCGAACATGGTATCCTGCCATACGGCCTCGTAGATCTGCTTGGGCGTATAGACCTTGCCGGGATTCTCCATTAAAAGCTTTAAAATGTCGTATTCCGTACGCGTCAGACGAATGCTCTCGCCATCCACGCTCACTTCCTTTGCCCTATCGTCGAGACAGATCGATCCGCAGCGCAATTCATGTTCGTCGTTTTGATTGGATTCACCGCCGCCCAGCTTCATGTATCTGCGCAGCTGCGAACGTACGCGTGCCATCAGTTCCACGGGATTAAACGGCTTCGTCACATAATCATCCGCACCGAGATTGAGACCTAAGATCTTATCGGCATCCTCACTCTTTGCGGTCAGCATGATGATGGGTACATTCTCCTTCGCTCTGATCTTTTCCAACGTCGTCACACCGTCCATGACCGGCATCATCACATCCAAAAGTACGAGATGGATCGTCTCCTTTTCCAGGATCTCCAATGCTTCCTTTCCGTTCGCTGCCGTTTTTACGTCATATCCCTCGGATCGTAAAAACAATTCGATCGCATGCACGATATCTTTTTCATCATCGCAAACAAGTACCTGATACTCTGCCATTTCTCCCTCCGTTGTCTCTTTGTGATCACACGGTCATTATGACACGAAAAAAATTAAGAATCTATGAGTGAAATCTTTAAGATTTGTTTAAGAATCATTTCCGTTTTCTTTAGCCAGGCGATACGCCAGATCGATCGGGGCCTCTTCATCCTGCTGCGGAATGCTTTTAAAAAAGCGGATCGTAAAAGGAACGGTGATCGCGACCGTCAGCACATCTGCAATGGCCTGGGCAGATTCGATACCCGTAATGCCGATAAACTGCGGCAGGATCAAGATCACCGGAATATAACAAAGACCGCTTCGGAGCATGGACAAAAACAGTGCCTCCTTCGTCTTTCCGATCGCCTGAAAGAGCATGTTCGAGCAGATGCTAAACGGTTGTAAGATAAGTGCCAGGCACTGAAAACGAAGGGCCGGCACACCGATCTTGACCACCTCGATGTCATCGCGAAACAGCCGCACAACAGGTTCCGGGAAAAAGAACGCAAGCACCGCCAGGCAGCTTAACAAGGCTTCGCCCATACGCCACGTAAAAAAGAACCCCTTCCGCAAGCGTCTGTATTTCTTTGCCCCGTAGTTGTAACCGGAAACCGGCTGAAAGCCCTGTCCGATACCGATCATCACACTTCCGATGAACATCGCGATCCGTCCGACGATGGCCATGGCGGCGATCGCAGGATCTCCGTAAGGCTTTGCGCAGATGTTCAAAGCCGCACTCGATATGCTGTTTAACATCTGTCGGGACAAAGAAGGTAAGCCGCGGCGAATGATCCAGAACAGCTCATCAAACCGCAGACTGATATAACGAAATTGCAGCTTTGTGATCGTCTTTCCGCTTTTGAACATGAAGAGCAAAAGACCGAAGCTTGCGCACTGCGAAAGCGCCGTGGCAAGGCCGGCACCTGCGATCCCCATGTCGAGTTTGAACATAAAGATCGGGTCCAGGATCATATTCAACACACCGCCCGTAACGAGACCGACCATGGCATACACCGCCTTGCCTTCGTAACGGATGATGTTGTTTAACACACAGCTCCCCGCCATAACGGGGCCTGCCAAGACGATATAGATACCATAGGATTTTGCATACGGCAGGATGGTCTGCGTACTTCCCAAAAACTCCAAAAGCGGAGAAAGAAAGAGAAGTTCCAGTACCGAAACGATGCTCGCAAACCCCAGACACCAGGCAAACCCGGTCGAGCCGATCCTGCCGGCAACCTCATGCTTGCCCTGTCCCAAAAGGACGGCGATCCCGCTGCCGCTTCCCTGGCCGAACATAAAACCGATGGCCTGAAAAACAGCATGTACGGAAATTAAAATACCGATGGCCGCTGATGCACTGGTCCCGAGCTTTCCCACAAAATACGCATCCACCAGATTATAGATCATGGTCGTCAGCATAGAGATCACGGTGGGAACCGCAAGGGTTGCGATCAGTCGGTCAACCGGTCGTAAGATTAATTTTTCATATTGTTTGCATTCTTTTTCGTTCATATCTCGTTATAAGATCTGTTCCATGCCGACCTTATAAGGCACGAGCCCCAGGGACTCATAAAACTTCATGGCGCCCGGATTGCAGTTCCAAACGTTTAACGTAATGTTATAGCATCCGCTCTTCTTGGCAAATTTCGTGACATGCGCATAAAGTGCGGCGCCCACATGCTGTCCGCGGGCCGCTTCGTCCACACAGATGTCATCGATGTAGAGCGTCTTGATATCCGTCAGGATATTGTCATTCGGATGTGTCATAAAAATACAAAAGGCATGTCCTAAGACCTGCCCGTCTTCATTCTTGTACACAAACACGGGACTGAGATCATCCGAAAAAATGGAAAGAAGCTCCTCCCGGTTATATTTTGTCCCCAACCGAAACAGATCGGGGCGCCCTTCGGCGTGCACGCGGTTTACCTGCACCAGTAGTTCCAATACAGCATCTGCATCCTTCGCCGTGGCTCGTTCTATGCGAAACATCTGCGGTTCTCCTCCATATCTATCTGCTCTCTTCGGGCAATACGACGGATGTCGTTTGCGTGATCAAAAGATCCGACCGCTTCCGGGCCACATCCTTACAGTAATCGAGCGTCGTCTGTATCTTTTTGTTCACTTCCTCCACCAGGGGGATGAACTTTTCTTCCTTCGGACGGGTATATAACACGATCCGTTCTTGTTCCACCGAGACACTGCGGATGGAATCATGCGTACCGAATGCCAGAATATCCCGCTCTCTCGTCAAGGTCGATGCGTCGAACAAAAGTTCCAGATTCCTGTCGGCGGCAACATCGATCTCATCGGCCAGCCGCATTACGGCCGCTAGGTACGGAAGACGGATCACATCCTCCCCGCACAAAACCTGCGGAAATTCCGTTTCATCGTACAGATCCGTTTGCCGGTGTCCGCGGGATGTCTGCACGATGGCAAACACCAATTCTTCCGACGGGATCTCAAACAGGTCCGCATATTTTTGAATGAACAGGCCGCTAAACTCCTGATGAAAGGCCCGGATCGTTTCGGAAATATCCTCTTTGTCATGTGTCTGAAAGTAATCACCGAAATCGATCTTTTCGCTAAAGGCATGAAAATCCTTTTCGGTCACACCCATGCCGATATCATGCAGATAGCAGGCCATGATCAAAACGTAACACTCTTTTGCGTTTAGTTTTCCCACCTGCTCTTCTCCGATCAGACGGTTGCAAAAATCCAGCACATGCATGCTGTGCAAAATGGAATGGTCGGTAAAACTCGGAAACCATGACAGAAAAGACAGAAGCAGTTTTTGCAGGGCAAAAATGCTTCCGGTCATCTTCGTATGCAGGGCAGGATCAAGCGCCCGTAATCTCTGTTCCAAATAAAATTCTTCCATGGCCTACTCGTCTGTCTGTTTCATGGATTTCAAAATGATCATTTCCACAACGTTTTCCAAAATACTGATCTGTACATCATCGGAAAGCTTTGCGACGATCGACTTTTCCAGTTCGTCCCATGTTTCCGGTGTGATCGTATCATCGCTCTTGATCGTATCGACATAGTGATTCAAGGACCATACGTAATTTACGTTCATGTCCACCATGTTATCGTTCAATAAGATCAATCCCTTTGATACCACATCATAAGGATTCGCACTCGCCGGCTCCAGTGCACAGGCAAACACTTCGCGGATCTTGCCCATCACACCCTTAGCCGCAATGTTCTTTCCGCTCGAAGAAACGGACATTAACTTTCTGCGAAGCTCCGTATTCACCAAAGTCTCCACACGAAGGTGCAGTTCAAACACCCCGTCCTTATCTTCGATCCAATAATCGGCACGGTAATCTCCCGTCAGCGCCCGGAGCAGACCGAGCATCTCCTCGCTGAGCAGGCGCAAATGCATTTTTTCCTTAGGTGAAACCTTTTTAAAATCGGCCACCGCTTCCGCCTGCGCCAAGGCTTCCCGCAGCCCCTCGCCGGAACCCGTTACCGTGATCACATCTGATTTCATATTGTTCCTCTCCGATCCCCACATAAAGAAGTAGGGGGTTCTCACTTAGATAAAATTTTCCGGATCAAAAGCACGTTTTGTCCGTTGCGATATTCGTACTCGACGGCATCCATGCTCTTTTTGACCATATAGATCCCCAACCCGCCGATCGGGCGTTCCTCCGCGGAAAGCGTCACATCCGGGTCTTCTTTTGCCAAAGGATCGAAGGGCGCACCGGAATCCTTAAAAGAAATCTCACAGGAATTACCTTCCGCAACATCAATGGAAACCGTGATCTTTCCATCCCCTCCGTCATAAGCATAATTCGCCACATTGACAAAGAGCTCCTCCGCCGCTACTTCCATTTGCATTTCCTTGGCGGGCGGGCAGTCATGCGCCTCAAGCTCCTCGCGCAAAAACGCAAGAACCTCGTCCAGATTCTCAACCTTGGCATCTACCGTCAGTTCTTTCATAGCATCACTCTATCGTCAAAATATCCGAAAATCCCGTCACGCTGAAGATCTCCATGATCTCTGCGCTCACATTTACCACCTTCATGCTGCCCTGCTTGCTCATTGCCTTCTGATTGGCAAGGATCACACGAAGACCCGCCGACGAAATATACTCGAGATTCGCGAAATCAAAGATCAGCTCTTTTACACCTTCCAGTGAGCCCTTCATATCCGCATCCAACTCGGGTGCCGTTGTCGTATCCAAGCGGCCTTCCAAAGCAACTGTCATTGCGTCACCGTTTTTTGTCTTATTGATCGTCATTCCTTCGTTCCTCTTTCTTTCTTAGAATCCTTTATCTTTACAACCGTTAGTCATTGCTAACGGGTATAAACAACACTCCCGCGCCGGCATCCTCCGTCTCATCCTTCCAGGTCAGATTGCCGTCATCATAAACAAACCTGCCGCTTCCCTGCGTATAGACCTCGGTCTCTTCCTCCGGTCCTTCCGCGCTGTAAACGACATCGACCCGCGTCCCGTCCGTATAGCCAAGTTCATGTCCGTCCGCCTTACCGCTAAATTCCCAAAACACCACATGGACTTCGTCTTTTACGAGCGTTATCATCCCGGAACAGGTGCCCGCATCATCCACATAAACATCGAGCGTCAGCTTATCGTTCTCACTTCCGACCCACTGCCCTGCAAACACATTCTCTGTTTCTTCGCTTACGGTCTCCGCATCGCCATCTTTGGAACCCACCGAAAAATCCTTGCCCATAAAGCTGTGGGAACACCCGCTAAGAAGCCCTGCGGTACAAAGAACGGTCACGAGCAGACCGGCTCTTCTGCATTTTCTCATGCCTCTTCCTCTGTCTTGTTTTCTGCCTTCGTTTTGGCTTCTTCCACATCTGTCTCATCGTCAAACAGATCGGTCCTGGGAATTGTGATCCGCACGATGGTACCGTGTCCGGTGTTAATGGTGGCTAACTCTCCGTTACACAAAAGGCGCAGACGCTCTTTTACATTCTGGATCCCGGTGCTGCGGTGCTCCGCCTGCTGCCTGGTCTCCACGGGAACGCCCTGCCCGTTATCTTCTACTGTGATCACGACGTTTTCCTCTTCCAAAGCCGTCCGGATCGTTACCACGCCGTCGCCTTTCCGCGTCGCGATCCCGTGGCGGATCGCATTTTCCACCATGGGCTGCACCGTTAAGATCGGCAATTCAAAATCATCAAAATCCACATCGTAACGCACCAAAAAGCGGCTCGCCGGATCGGCCTGTTCGAGTGCCACATATTCTTTGATGCTTAAGATCTCCTGTGAAAACGGGATCATCTCTTCGCTGGTCATTGCTTCGAGATTCGTCCGTAAATAACTCGCAAAATGCTGCAATGCTTCTGCCGCCGCCTTCGGACTTTCGATGCAGAGCTGCTTGATCGCAAGCAGGGAATTAAAAATGAAATGAGGGCGTATCTGATGCTGCATCAGGCGCGCCTGCAAATGTTCCAATTCCGTGTTCTGTTCTGTGTTCTTTTCTTCAAGAGTTGCGATCTTCTTTTTCAGTCTTCGAATGCGGCCGTGCGAAACTAGCAGGGTAATGATAAGAATTACGACCAAGACTATTGCAACGATCCACATATATTGCATGATCGTTTCAAATGCTTCCATTGTCTTTTATCCTCCTTCATAGGATAGATTTCTTATTCTTCGGTTTCTTCTTCCGATCCGTCATCCGCCTCATCTGTGGTCATCTCTTCTTCTGTCTGCTTCACAAACTGATACGGTGCACCGGCATTTTCTTTATCGTCGATCCAGTACAATGCCCCTTCCAGGTAATAGATGGAACCGGTACCGTCTGTATAGATTTCCTGCGTGGAAAGTCCGCTGTCCATGACCGCTTCATTTCCGGACAAACTCGGCAGATCAAACGAGGTATGCACACCTTTCGTATACTCCAGCCCCTGTGTATCCTTTGCCTTCTTTGCAGTAAAGGTATAAGAGTCTATATGGGACATATCCGTTGCGGGCACTCCGATACTGCAGATATATTTGCTGCCGCTTTTTTCGATCGTCATCACGACCTGTCCGTCCACCGCATCGAGATAACTGCCTTCCCAGACAAAATCCTCCGGCGGAGTAAACTCCGACATATCCACATTTACGTCGTTCTTTTTCCCGCAGCCCGTAAGCAATGCAAGCAAAAGAACCGCCATTGCCAAAGTGGCAAATATGTTCCGTTTCATTTTCATTCTGCTCCTTTCAATACCGCATTTCCTATGCGAATATCATATCATCCAAACTATGCCCGCGCATACGCGCGCGCAGACAGTCCAAAAACTTATTCAGACGCAACAGCAAGATGTGACGGGAAACTCCCGTCGTCGCTGAAAGCATATCAATATGGCCCCGAACTCCTCTATCTATGTTTGCGATCGTTTTCTCCATCTTCGATATATCATCACCGGCAAACTCCTTGAGGAAACGCTCTGCCTCATCCTTTGACACATACTCGGAGACGCCGGTGATCCCGGGCAGCAAGGTAAGCTGAATGGATTTGATCTCTCCCTCGGCCTCATCATAAAGCAGGTTCTCCGGATTGATCGCATTCGAATAATCCGAGACGCCGAACAAACAACTGATCAGCTTAACCACCTGCAGTTGTACCCTCGCATGAACTGCCCAGCCAATCTCCTCATAGTTTCTGTCTTTGGTCAGTTCCTGAAACGTCTTGCGTTCCACACCTGCATCAGCGGCATCTTTCTCCATATTTATGCTAAACTCCTCCGGCAGTGCATCCGCCGTATTATAGGAGGCAAGTGCGCCTGCGAATCTCTCCTGAGACTCTCTCTCTTCGATAGCCGCTTTCTTCTTTCCGTTGTTTTTATTCGGATCGCCGTCATCGACACCGCCCCAGCCGTCACTGTTTTCCTGCTGTAGCTTGACGTTCATCATGAATTCCCATTCCCATGCATTGGAATGATCTTCCAGATATTGGACTTTGTCCCGCATCTGCCGCACCAGATTCTTACGCTTACGTCCGCGCGGCAGGATCGGACTCTTATTTGCTATATACTCGTTGCAGGCTTCATGGAGATTCTCCAAATACAACTCCATTTTCGCCGTGCCTTCCTGTGCGTCCATCCCGTCGGAAACACCGCCGTCGAACAACCCATGAAATTCGGCCGCATATTTGAGGATGCGTTCCATCTCACTGAACCTCTCCGCAGCCTTTCCGCGGATGGCATTTCGTTCCGGAAAGACGCGCAAGAAACTCACGCATTCCTGTACCTGTCTTATTTCCTCCGCCTGCGGCACGGAAACCGCCTGCTCCCCTTCACCCTCTTGCGCATGACTTACCAAATAGGCATCAAATCCGGCCAGAGACATTTCGGTTCCTAAAGGGCCTTCCCCGGCTTCCGCTTCGGGTCCCATGATCTCTCCTTCCGGCTTTGCCTGTTCAAGGATCGCGGACAGATCGGCTCCGCTTTCCTTTTTCTCGTCTTCCAGATCGGCCCGAAACTCCGGATCGTTGATACTGTCTTCGGGAACAAGATTGTTCTCCTTTAGCATCTCTATATCGAAATCATCATCGATATCCACGATCGACAAATCCTTGATATCCTTGTCAAACTCCGGATCATGGCTGATTTCACCGAGCTCCACTTCCGGCTTATCCATTGCTGAACTGGCATACAACGCCGCCTCGTCCAGTTTGTACTGCACTTCTTGGCTGATCCTGTCGATAAGGCGCTTGTCTTTTGCCGATGTTGCGCCTTCCCGCAATTTCATTAATGTATTTTTATCCCAGTTGTCATTGGCCTCTTTTACGGCTTTACCCAAAGACTTACTGTCAAACTGTATTTTCCCCTTCTTCAAAACCTCCATGGTAACCACCTTTCCCGACACGATACCATCACACCATTATATCGTTTTTTCGCCGTATTATCAATCATTTTTACTCTTGCATATAGATTGCAAACTGCCCGAAATCATCGGAATCGATGAGTCGTCCGAGTTTCTCGAACTCGTATCGGGTGGCAAGGATGATATCCTTCATGCCGACACTTCTTTTTTCCGCCGCCGCAAAATAAGTCGCCGCTAACAATATGGACTTGATATTGCTTCCGGAAAGGTCCGTAAACTGGGAAGAAAGCCACGCAAAGTCCACATCCGCTCCGATCGGCACCTGCTTGGGCAGCATGTTCTCCCACATCTTTCTCCTGGTCTCTTCGTCCGGCCGCTCGAAACGGACCACATAGCTTAAGCGTCGCATAAACGCCGGATCGAAGCTTTGATAATTGTTCGTCGCAAGGATTGAAATGCCGTTGTATTCCTCCACCTTCTGCAGCAAAAAGCTCGTATCGGAATTGGCATATTTATCGTGACTGTCCTTGATCTCCGTCCGCCTCGTAAAGAGCGCGTCCGCCTCGTCAAAGAACAGTACCACGCTGCGCTTTTGCGCTTCGTCAAAGATCCTGGAAAGGTTCTTCTGCGTCTCGCCGATGTATTTCGAAAAGATCTGCGACACATCCACGCGGTAAAGCGGCGTCATGACTTCGTTCGCAATGGCCTGAGCCGCCATCGTCTTACCGGTCCCGGGCGGTCCGTACATCAACACGATCACCGCATTTCCGTAAGCATTCTTCTTGTTGATGCCCCATTCCTCGCCGATGCGGTTTCTTAATTTAAACCGATTGCAGGCCGCCTGAAGACGTTTCTTCTGCGTATCCTCAAGATAAATATCCTTCCAGGTATAGCGCGCCTTCACTTCGGTCGCCAGATAATCAAAATTGGAAACGGTCTGCTTGAACAAGATCTCCTGCAACAGTTCCCTGTCGAGTTCCTTTTTCCCGAGGTGGCGCATCGTCTCGGCCGCCTGATGGATCACGCGACAGATCACGGTATAAGACAGATCATGACAATCCGCAATATCAAACACATCGAGATCTTCCGAAAGCCGCACACCTTCTTTTTCCAGGACGGATTCCCAGATCTTCGAACGCATCCCGACATCGGGAAGCGGGAGTTTCAACAGCGACGGACTAAGCCTGGGCGGAAGCGAAAATTGCGGAAGGCGATCCGCGCCCGTCACAAAGATCGTCTGTCCGACCTCGGAAAACAGCCGTTCCAATCGGATCAATTGCCGCGATAATCTATCCTCAAT
The DNA here is from genome assembly GCA_024690725.1 of Lachnospiraceae bacterium. Lineage (GTDB taxonomy): Bacteria > Bacillota > Clostridia > Lachnospirales > Lachnospiraceae > UBA2882. Next base: position 41,130 of record JAILOQ010000015.1, on the reverse strand, counting down.
CTCTCCGCCTACGGTAGACTTTTCGGCTTTTTCATGTTTCAAAAGCAGGAGCCCTTTTTGCATACGAAGCGTAAACAGAAGCGCCTGCGAAACCGGATCCGACCAAAGCGCGAAGCTTTCCGAATTCACGGAATAGAGCGGCTTTTTCACGGATGCGGCCGCTTGAAAAAGAACGTACTCCACATCCTCCGTGTCACTTGCTTCGATGTAAGAAATATGCACGGAATCCGCATGCCGTAAGACATTGTCCTGCAGATTCTCGATCGTGTCCGCAAAGAATGGTTCTTTATCCCGGTCCGTTTGAAACGGCGGCCATAGCGCCTTCTCGTCTCCCGTCACCAGATACCCGTAGACCGTGTCATTGATCAAAAGCCTGCACAAAAGCGGATTTCCGTTTTCCTCCGGCACCTGTTTGATGAAATATGTACTCACGGTCCCACCGGGAGAAAGAAGGTTCTCCGCCTGCGCCTCATAGTATTCCATAAAGAAGTTCAGGATCGCATCCACAAGCCCCATCGTCGGAGCCGTCAGACCTTCATCATCCATCAGCACCCGGTAAAATGTCAAAAACTTCAGATCGTGTCTGGGCGCCGCCGCAAGCAACAAAAGAAAGACCTCACGTGCCGATAAGTCGAAGGTCTCTTTGATGCGCAGCAAGGGAAGCGGCACGGTATCCCCGGTCTTTTCCTCACGCTTTTTTATGTAGGTCCATGCCTTTAATACTTCCTTGCGGATGATCGATTCCTCGTAATCATAGGCGCGCGCCGTCGGGTGATCCAAAAAATACCCGGTCGCTTCCTCTGCGGACGGCAATATGCCTCGCGAATGCCAATCCCCTTCGGAAAGGCGCTCCTTTTTGGCCGCGATCACCCATTCCATGAGCATTTCGAGCATCGCGAAATACTCCGTCAGGTTCTCCGTGGCGGAAGTATAAGGCGTTTCTGTTTTGTCTTGTGAAAAATAATCGGAATATTTAAACATGACTCTCTCCCGGGACAGTGTCCCGAAAGAGAACTAGATTTCCGTCAGATCGGAAATTCGCATCTCGGCCCAGGAATACTGCCGCATGTATTCGCCGGTATACAGATGCATCGCATCCGGATCCCGATCCATATATTTGAAATAATCACAATCGATGTCATCCAAACGGAGTGCGACAACGTTGTGCTCTTTGATGATCACATCTTCAAATCCGCTCTCTTCGAGTACATGGCGGATATCGGAAATAAACGTACGGATCTGGGAATTGCGCGACGTTGTAACCTCACCGTCTTCCCAAAGCGCACTCATCAGCTCTCCCATACTGCAAAAAGAACCGCGCGCATCCACCAGATACGCAAACAATTCCTTGCTCTTGGAGCGCTTAAAAAATACGGGCTCATCATTGATAAAGACTTCAAAACTGCCAAAACAGCGCACCCGGATCTTGCCGTTTGCCGCATGCGCAGAAGTGCCGCGCAAATGATCCAGGGATTTCTTCAGATCACTGTCTGCCACAGGCTTTACCAAATAGTCGCTGATGATATGTGACCGGATCGCATCCAATGCATACTCCGTATGCCCTGTCACCAGGACAAACTTCATATCCGGCTGAAGCTTCTGTAATTGCTTAGCCAGATCCAAACCGGACATCGACGGCATTTCCACGTCAAGAAATGCTGCATCCAACGTATGTGTACTTGCATAGGAAAGCGCTTCCTGCGGAGAGATCAGCCCGGCGTGCGACCCTTCCGGATCCAGTTCCTTTAAGGAACCAACCAAAGCGTTTACCGCAAGTTGCCTGTCATCGACAACGATCGTTCTCACGCGTATACCTCCATAACCCCCATAAAGCCATTTTGACCTAATCAAAATTATTATAGCATACGCGAAAGAAAAAAAACAATAAACCTCGGTCGTTTCTACTTATAAAGCAGACAGCTTATCCGATTGCCGTTCCAATTCTCCCTCGATATCATTATCTTTGAAATACGCCATTCCGATCCTCATGAACAAAAGCAATCGATTCTTGAGCGCATCGTTTGTGATCCCCATGATGGCAAGCTCTTCACCCAATTTGGATAATCCTTCCTTTCGTTCTCTGCAGAACGTAGCAAACGCAACCTTTGCTTCTTTATCCCTGTTCGGATATTTCGTTTCGAAATACCTGCGCATCGCCCGCGGTTCAAAGGTTGCCTCAGGCATCTTATACTCCGGCGCAAAGGTAATGTTCACGACCATATTCCTTCGCATCTCATATACCAAACGATCCGCATGTACTCTGTCATTGTCCGGCCGCAAGACACCATAAAGGGCTCCGTATTTTCCGATGACATTCATGCACATAGAGACGAATCCCGAATGCGTGTACTTTTTCCCTGAAGTTAAAAGATCCGAAAGGACTCCTTTTTCCGTCTGATCCTCCGCTTCGTTTTCTTCATCGTTTTGCTGCTCTTCGTTTTGCTGCTCATCGTTTTGATGATCTTCATTTTGCCGATCTTCATTTACGGCGTTTTCGTCTGCGTTTTCGCCTGCGTTTTCACCTGCGTTTTCTTCCCCGTTTTTCTTGGCCAGAACCTCCTTTAGCAACGGCAGTTTTACCTTACCGTTTTCAACATCACGTACTGCATCGTAAAACGTTATGATATCTCCGTTTTCAAACCTCCCATCCTTTGAAAGGCGATAAGCTATGATCTCATCTTCCAAATGCTCATCCAAATACATCGCCGCCTCGCGCAGGGCACGCACGGCATTCTGCCGTAATACGGCACTTTCGGACTTCGATGTTTTCTTTTTCAGATAAGCATCGCAGGCCGAAACGAGCCCGGCTACATATAAGATCCGGATCGATCCGATCTGATTGGTGAAGTCATCTTCTTCGGAAGACCATGAGAATTTTGATGTTTTCATGGCAAATGTCAGATCATCCGCTTTCTGTAATACTTCCGCCATCAAACCGTCGGAATCCGCTTTCTTCGCAAGGATGGCGGGATTCGTCGGAAACGATGCAATACATTCAAGATTCTTTGCCGCAAACGCGATGGGCCTATTCTTTTTCTCCTCCTCCATCCGCTGCTTTTCTTCTTCATCCGGAATCTCGGTAAGATCATAAGTAGCCAAAAAGAGATTGATGTCGTTTAATAATGCCGGCTCGATCATATGTCCTTCAACAACATCAATGATCCTGGCAAACGATACCTTTGTTCCTTTTCTGCGTCTGTCCGGATCGCCGCAATAACTGCCAAGGTCATACTCCAAGTTATCTCTAAGCTTTTCCAACGTATCCTTTGCATGTTTTACCGCATTCTGACGCTTCTGCGCAGCATCTGATTTCCCTTTCTTTTTTGCCAGATAAGTATCACACGCAAGAATAGCCTGCGGAATACGGATCGACTTTATGATCGCAACACCCTCTTTAAAATCCGCATTCTTACCGCCGAATTCATAATAGAAACGCTGCAGGGTAAAATCCAGATCGTCCACTGTTTTTATGACCTGTGCCATATATCCGTCGGAATCCGGTTTTTTCCCTTTGATCACCGGATTGTTCTTAAATTCCCTGAGGACCGTAACTGTTCTTTGTTCCAGCGGAATGCCTCCGGGGAGTTCGAGCAATACTTCCTCATCTTCCAATTCTTCTGCGGATTTCTCTGCTTTCTTGGGTTTTTGCGCTTTCGGCACGGCATTTCCCTGTGCATTTCCCTGCGCATTTTCGGGATTCTCTTGCGCGTTTTCGGGATTCTCTTGCGCGTTTTCGGGATTCTCTTGCGCGTTTTCGGGATTTCCTTCCGGTCTGTTGTTTTCTTCCTGCTCCTGCCTCTGCTCTTCTACCGCAGCTTCCGGAATTTCCGCAAGATCATACGCTGCCAAAAACAGATTGATGTCGACTATTGGGAGCGGATCGATCTCATTTTTCTCGATCGCCTCGATCATCTCATCAAACGAAACCTTGGTCCCTTTCTCTCTTCGAAACGGTTCCGCACAATACCATCCGATGTCATATTCCAGTAAATCCTGCAATTTTTCCAAAGCAGCCTTTGCGCGCTTTACCGCATCCTGCCGCCGTACGGCCTTCCACCATTTACTTGTTTTGTTGTTCAGATAATTATCGCATGCCAAGATCGCATTGGGAATCCGCGCGTCTTTCATGATCAAAACGGCTTGTTTGAAATCGGGATTTCGCTTATCAAATTCATAGGAAAAATGCTGCAGGCAAAAATCCACATCATCCACCGTATTCATAACCGCTTCCATATAGCCGTCGGAATCCGGCTTCTTTCCCTTGATCGCAGGATCCTCTTTAAAGTTTCTGAGGATCATGACCGTTCTTTGATCCTGTGGAAGACCTGCGGGACGCTTTTCCTCCTTGCCTTCGCCGGCCTCTTCCTTATCAGCCTGCTGCTCCTTCAGTTCCTTCTGCTCTTTCAGTTCCTTCGGCTGATAGATCTTGCCGTCGAGTCCGATCGTTTTTTTATAATCCGACACCTGCTGCGCCGTCGGAAGATCGATCTCTTTTGCCTCCACGCTCTTTAACATATCCGCAAAACTAACGGCAGTACCGGCTTCATGACGATCCGGCACACAACAATAACTGCAGATCTTGTCGATGAGCTGGTCCTTCTCGTTCATAAGTGCCAGCATCAGGTCTTTAATTGCAACCTTCTGTTCCAGCGCCTCCGTGGATTTTGCATTTGTCTTCTTTTTCAAAAACGTCTTACATGCATTGAGCGTCGAGATCATTCTGCCCTTTAAGATTAAACATCCGTCCGAAAGATGCGGATTCTCTTCCCCAAACCGGTAACGGAAGATCTGCATGCTTCCGATCACACTGTCCGCTCTGGCATAGATCGTCTCTAAGTCCGGATTATTACGCAGCTTATTCCTCTGCATTACGGGAAGCTCGGTAAAGTGCAAAATGATATTGCTGTAGACAATGCCGTCCAACGGGATCGGCTGTTCCATATCCACATCCGGCTCTTCTTCATTGTTCTGCTGTTGTTCCTGAGCCTGTTGCTGCTGCCCTTCCGGATTCTGCTGCTGTCCTTCCGGATTCTGCTGCTGTCCTTCCGGATTCTGCTGCTGTCCTTCCGGATTCTGCTGTTGTTGCTGATCTGCCGGAGCCTGCTGCCGGTCTGCCGGAGCCTGCTGCGGATTCTGCTCAGGATTCTGTGCCTGCTGCGGCTGAGCCTCGACATTCTGCGGCTGCGCCTGCTCTTGGTTTTGCTGCGGAGCCGGCTGCGGATTGCCTTCGTAATCCTCATCATCCTCGTGCTCATCTTCGACGATCAACTGATTGTCTTCCGCCTGCCAGTTTCTTCCGGTAATCTTTTTCCCGGGCTGAAATTCCAGACCGGGCTGCGCTGCATTTTGCCCTTTCTTTCCCTTTTTATCCTTGATATCGCGAAGGATCCTGCGGTTCTCATCTTTTTCCAGTCTCTCTTTGATGATCTCATCGGGAAACTTCCGGTCCTTCATTATTTCCTTGATACGTTCCGGATCGAGCGGTTTGATCGAGCGATACATTTTTCCGGGATCCGAAAGCACATCTTGATCATCCACCCCCGCTTCCACGGATTCGGCCATGATCTCATAAACCGTCTTCTTCCCTGTCGGAACCATATAGGCGATCAGGGCAAGGCGGAATTTTTTCAGTTCATCCGGTGTGGCTCCCAACATCTTATATGCGGCAAGCATATTTCTTGCGGATTTATCACCGGCGGCATTCTTTACCTCTTCTCCGAGCTTGTTTCCATGCTCTTTCTGACCATCGTCCGGTTTCTCCGACTCACTGCGCAAGAATCCTTTTTCGGAGAGGGAGCCTATCGCCTCCTTTTGCTTCTCCGTCATTTTTTCATTCTTTTTGTCGTATGCCTTTAACGCTTCCTTCGCATTGTCTTCTTTGTTTATCTTCGGACGATACATCGCTTTACTGCGCTCTTCCGAAATTTTCTTCATCCGCGCTTCCCAAACCCGTCGTCGGATGTTATCTGCAAGCCGGCGTTTTTCCATATTTCCGGACTTGCTCAGTTCATCGGCCTTCTTTAACCATTCTTCATGGGGGTCGACCAGTTCCCCTTGGGTCTTACTGCCTTCCCTGGTATCCGTGACAAGTCTGCTTCCGTCTTCCCCATAATTGTTATTGACCAAAGTCTTTTTTGAAGGACGATACCGAAGCGCCTGCGCTGCCTTCTTCCATCGGAACGGATTGATCACGGAAAGAACCGCATTTTTCAGATCGTTCCCCAGCGATGCCCCGCCCAGATGATGCGTACTTACATTGTACTTTGCGATTTCTCCGTATATCTGACTGTCATGGCCTTGTCGTCTTTCCTTTGCCTCGGGATTGGTAAATCCCCCTCTTTCCATGGCAGCTTCCTGAACGGTCTTTTTCTCCTGCTTTTCACCGATCATGGAATCCATCTTGTTTTCGGCCTTCAGCGCGTCAATTCCCTCAAGATCGAGATCGATTTCATCCCCCGACCCCTTGTTCATATTGGCCACATCTTCCTTTGACACGTTGTTCAAAATATCGTGCAGAGAATAATCCGCTCCTGTTACGGATGCCCCCAAGAATCTGTCATCTTCCGTTTTTTCACCGGCTATGGCTTTGTAGATGGGGCTGCCGTCTTCTTCATTCACCCCGATGAGCTTATCCTTGGTACGCAGAGTAACGCCCTGCGTATTCACGGCATTATCCAACAATCCCATCAAATCCAGGAAGTTTCCTCCTTCTCCGGTCACTTCCTTAATGTATTCCTTACCCTTGTTTAAATCCACAATACTTCCCGTGGACAAAGTATATCCCCGGCCGGAGGGCGTATTTCCGCTCAACATCAACGTTGAAAGAATACCGCCCGACTTATCGTCGTCGATGTTCTTTTCCAAAGTCTCGCTCATGCTGGCCGTGGCACTCTCCCGGATACTGGCGATCGCGTCGGTGTGCTTTTTCCCCGCTTCTTCAATTTCCTTATCCAGCTTTTGCTGCGCACCTTCTAACGTAGTTTTATCATCTTTGTACTTTTCATTTATTTCCGCACGACGTTTCTCGATACTTTGAATCTGTTTGTCATAGTTAGCCTGCGCTTCATCAAGTGCCCTCTTCATCATCAGATCTTTGCGTCGTTCCGCCTCTTTTAAGCGATTGTAGCGGACCAAAAGACGGCTGACCTTACTGAGTGCTTTCGAACCTTCCGTACGGACAGATTCTTCATCATAAAGGCTCCGGGCAAACTCCTGCTCATATGCACGCGCTTCCCGTTTCCACGCAGGATCGTTATACACATCCTCTTTCGTGACCGGCTTATTGACTTTTGTCAAATTAACGGAATCCATAGTTTCCGCCCTCCTTACAGTAACTCGGTAAAACCTCTGCTTTTTAAGATCTCATTGATCGTATCTTTGTGTTTTTGGATATAAGACCGTGTCCGGTATTTCTTTGTTTTCCATACCTTCCATATGCCGTAAACGCCCTCTCTTATGCCTGCCTTTGATTATTTTGCAACAAATAAAGGCTCCAATCCGTGCTTATTGAGCATTGCATTGAACACATCCGCTCGTTCTTTATCCGTTCGTTGCGACGACGTCTTAAGCGCATCGCTGTCTTCCACGATCTGCTTCATTTTGGCCGTGTCATACCCCATTCTCTGCATCATGCGGACCGCTCCGATCAAAAGCTCTTCCGCTGTATCCGCCGGAAGATCGAAATTCTTCGCCGTCTGATACCTCGTTCCCACAAGATGGAGCATCGTACGAACGGTGGACTCATACCCGCGTTTTACAGATTCTTTTTCCCATTGCTGCCCCGATTTCTCTGCGGCGGATTCATATGCCGCAAGCTCTTCTTCTTTGGTCTTTCCGCCTTCGTAGTAAGAAGAGTTTTGGTAAACCTCTTCATAAAACTTGTTCTCACCCACAGGCGCGGCATACTGCATATTCGTATCCTGCACTGCGAAGTTGTAATCCTCGATCTTTGTGTAATTTTCCTCCATGTATTCGACCACATCCGTGGAAGAGATCGTATCCTCCTCCGCCTTGTTTGCCTCGGCCGCCTTTAAACGATTGAGTTTTTGCACAAAGGGATGCAGTTTTTCTTCCGTCGCACCATCCGCTTTCATCGCAGCGATCTTTTGCTCCAATGCGGTGATCTTGTCCTTGCGTTTTGCGATATTTTGAGCGATCACGCCGTCTTCATCCATCTTTAAGGTCTGCATCGCAACGGTACTCAGCGCGCACCCCGGGATCGCATATCCGGTCGTCGCTAACGCGAGCATCTCGAAATCCTTTAAGTGTCCCACGGGCTCTTTTGCATATTTTTTCAAAAATTCATAGGGCAGTTGTGTCATGATGTTGGTCGAGGAAGACGTAAACTGAACGATGAGTTCCTGTATGCGCATATTAGATCCGATCACTCTCGAAACATCCGCGATACTGAGTTTGTCGAATTTGTCTCCGAAGATGCTATGTAACATCCGAAGGCCCTGATGCATGCGATTGACATATTTCGTGTAGCCGGCGATAAACATATCCTCGGCCATGTTCTTTTGTGCATCGGTAAGCCCCTTCTTATGGCTGTACGCAATGTTTTCCGTCATTTCAACGATCTCTTCCACGGTCATCGTCTCACCGAACATACCGCCGAAACTGTCTACCTCGCGTGAGATTGAATTGCCGCCGGTAAAATCCTTAAGGCGTTTGCTCTTCACACCGATATGAAATATCATACCGGTCTCTTTAAACTCCTCGCTTTGGAATTTGTCCAGTTCACGCTCCACCAGTTCTTTGCGCTTTTTCTCCTTCAAAGAACGGCTATTGTTTATCATTTGTATCAATCCGCCCTGGGTCGAATAGTTCATATTGGAAAGCCCAATGGCCGTCGGCTTTAACTTTCCGACATTCTTCAGATCGATCTCCATGGACGCATCCGGGATACAGCCTTCCTCATGCTCAAGCTCCGTAAGCAACGCTTCCGTTTCCGCACGATATGTCTTCTTCCACGCTTCGATCCGCTTCTTTTTTTGCTCTTTTGTCTGTTCGTCCGTAACAGCCGGCACCGGATCGACCATCCAGTCCTCGGGGGATCTGGAAATAGCGCGCGCCCGTGCATCCACGGCTTTCGCAAGGTCGGTTGCCGGAAGCGGATTTGCCGTATCCCGCACCGCCATCCGCTGCTCGCGGCCGAGTACGCTTTGCAGGTTCTTGCCCAGATAAAAGCTCGTCCGCAGCAATTTGGCAAGATAGCGCTTTTCGTAAGAATCGGTTTCCTCCGCATTCATGGAAAGCTCTTCGTTGTAATGCGACATGTAATACGGATTCTTTACGATCAGTTTGCGCACACGGTAAAGATCGTCGACAAGTGTCAGTCGATCCAGCTGCATCTTTATGTTTTCCACGGTGAAGACCTTTTGTGTCGGCGACTTCACACGGTTTTTCTTATCGTTTGCATGCTTCTCGGACAGGTCCTGTTCATGCGCCGTAAGGTACTCCATGAACTGCGGATTTTCTTCCGTCATCCTGCGAAATGTCGCAAGCAGCTTTTTATTCTCTTCCAGCCTGCTCGTATTTGCACTGAGTTCTCCGTCATCGAACAGATTCAGGTTTCCGACATCGGAAGACATTAACATCTTGGCCACGGATACCATGACCTGCATTCTTCCTTCTTCCTTTTCCTCCGCGCTGACTTCGTTCCCCTCGGCATCCACTCCGGAATACTTCTTCACAAGGTCCGCAAAATGTGCGCCGGCACTCGTCACCTTGATCTCGTTTTCCGGTTCCATTGCATTTTTGTTTTTTGCTTTCGCTTCCTCAGCCTCCCGCTGATGCAGGATATAGGCAAGCTCCGAAAGATCCGTCACCTGCGCCGTCGTAAGCTTTTCTCTTTGCGCAGGATGTTCTTTTAACAGGTTCCTGCGAAGTACGGCACGTTCGTTTCTCGCCGTCAGTTCCTGTTCTTCATAGGCTTTGATCGCCTCTTGTGCCTTTGCCTTTTTATACAAACGGGACTTCTTGTTCTGCATCTTGCTCTCGCGCGACTTGATCAGGGATTTTTCTTTAAATTCCTTCCCGTAAGCCGAACGGATCTGCGAATTCGAAACGATCGTCATATGCGTCCCAATATAGTCTTTTTTCTCGATCCGGCTGCCGATGGAACGGACCAGTTTCTGCCCACGCTCAGACTTTTTGGCGCGTACCTGCTTTTCTTCCTCGCCAAGCTGCGCCGGTGCATCCGGAAAAAGTTGCACGTTCTTTTCCCCGTCCAGCATCTGACCGCCGTTTTCCTCTAACGCCTTCTCTTGTTCCTTCTTCTTAACCTCTTCTGACTGTTGATCCTTCATGCCTTCCATGCTCGTATCTCCTCATCACCCGTTTTTTGCTTTTTCCCCATGTTTTATTTTACAACAGTGCCTGCAACAAAAGTGCAATGCGCTAACGCACGCGCTCCACATACGTTAAATACCGCTCCGCCTTCCCATCGGAAAGCTTCATAAACAGCTTCTCCGATGCGACCGCCGCAAGATCCGCATAGCAATAAGCCTCGGCGCCGAAGCGCTTCTTTGCCGCCGAAAACGCTTCATAGAGCATGCCCATGAGCGCCTTCGCACTCTGCCCCACATCCAGATACAGGTAATTTACCACCACGCCGTCTTCTCTCGGACGCAGCAAAACGCACCCACGTACACGCTCATCTTCGTCCATATAGATCATGCTTTCATCCGGAAGATATGCACGTTTCGCCATCGGATCGAGAAAGACGGATGCACTCTCTTCTTCCGTTTCTTCCGCCCTCTTTATGATCAGTTCGCGCAGGTCGCGCCACTGGTTTTTTGTGATCTTCGAAAGCGGATATATCCCCGCCCTCTTTTCAAATGTCACCTTTTTCAGTTTTCCGTTATCGAATGCGGACAAAGGCGCTCGCACGACCGTATCCTCATTCACGACGAAAAATCCCACCCGGTCAAAGAACATGTCCGGTTCCGCCCCGGCAGAGCCATCCTCCATACGGATATAAGAAGCACTCACACAATCCGCGATGCAGGCCATGGAACACTGCAACAAAAGCTCCGTCATCGCAGTGCCGATCCCCTGTAAACGGTAGCTCTCCTCGACCCACAAAAACCGTATCTCCCATTCATTGTCCTGATCGACCGCCGCAAGGATCCCGACGATCTGTCCCGCTTCTTCATCCACGGCTCCGATCAGAAACGGCTCATAGCGCGCGATATCCTCCGGCAGCGCCTCGTCATAGACAGCCCGATCTTCTTCTCTGACGATGTATATTCTCATGCCTAAAACCCTCCGGTCATCGCCTGTAAGATATCGTTCTTCGCATTCATCTTTCCGTTCTTTTTACATTCCTGATCCACCGCATCCGCAATGTGATTCATGGTGATCACACCCTTGTCTGCGGCCGCCAGATATGCTGCTGCCACAGCCGCGGATTTGATGTTGCTTCCCGACATCTCCACTGCCTTTGCAAGGGTCTTGAAGTTGACATCCTTCCCCAAAGGAGCCTGTGCGGGAAATGCCTTTTCCCAAAGCATCGCCCTGGTCTCTTCATCCGGAATGCCGACGGAGACCAGATAGGTCATACGGCGCTTAAAGGCCGCATCGAAGTTTTGCATATTGTTGGTGGCGAGGATGCTCATGCCCGGGTATTCCTCGATCTTCTGCAGAAGATACGACGTCTCCGCATTCGCATGCTTATCGTTCGAACTCGTCACTTCCGTTCGCTTGCTGAAAAGCGCATCCGCCTCGTCAAAGAAGAGGATCGCATTGGAATTTCTTGCCGCATCGAAAACGGAACCCAGATTCTTTTCCGTCTCGCCGATGTATTTACTCGAGATCTGCGACAGATCGATCCTGTAGATATCCAGTCCCAGTTCATTCGCCAAAACCTGGGCCGCCATCGTCTTACCGGTTCCGGGCGGTCCGTAAAGCACCACGGCAATCCCGCGCCCGTAGGGCAGCTTCTTCCCAAAGCCGTAGTCTTCGTTTACCACGCTCTTAAAGCGCACCCTGTCGCAAACCTGTTTTAAGAGCGCCTCACTCTCCGGCTCCAATACCATGTCGGACCAGGTAAAGGGACTTGACAAACGCTTCGCATTTTCCTTAAACTGCACGGCGCAGATCCTGCGGATCTGTTCCTCGATATCTTTTTTCCGTATGAGAAAATACGGGATATCTCCCACAATGTCGGAGACGAAGATCGCATTCTTCACCGCCTCGTAGATCCTTCCCGGATTCATCAGATACTTACTCGTCAGTTCGGACAAAGAAACATCTTCATCAAACTTCGCATTGTACTGAATAAGTGCTTCTTCCCAAAGCCTTTGCTGCATCAGGATATCCGCTTCCGGCACACGGATACGGTAAACGGTGCCCTGCATGCTTTCCGTCACATCCTCCGCGATCTCCCGCTCGCTTCCCAAAAAGAAGACCTTCACATAGGTCTGAAGCTTAGCCAAAAGACCCAAAAGCTGCCGTCCGCTCTCTCCCTCGTCCGAAACGCCGTACAGGTAGAGCATGTCTTCTTCCAATAAGTTCTTGGCGATGAGATCCGAAAGGACCGCATCCTGCCGTTCTTTGTCCAGGACGAACAACTTCCTTACATCCAAACAAAACAGGGACGTTAAATGCAGCATGGCGAGGTTTCTCAGCAGAAATTCCCTGCCGCTTCCGCATGCGCCGCAAAGCTCGATCACCGTCGATTCCTCCAGTTCACCCGCGGCGGAATACACATCATCGATCTCCCGAAGAAGCTCCGGGTAGCAAAGATAATTGCTGTACGGCAGCTCCGCATATCCCCCGCAAAGACTCAGATCTCCCAGATTCCCCTCTTCGCCCATGTAAACGGAAAGCGGCACGGGCTTTAAGATCAGCGGTCTTAGCGGATTCGTCTTCGCCGCCTCCGGCATATGATCTGAGAAAAGAACGGAATTCAAAAAGCTGTCGGAAGAATAAAGAATGGAAATATCGTTTTCCTCTTCCGTCAAAAAGAACCGTCCCAGATCGTGACAAAGTCCTGCCGTAGGACCCGCCGCCGAGGACGATTCTCCGGAAAGGATCGCAAAGATCCTGTCATATTTACGACTGACGGCACTCGCGAGCGCCATGAGAAAAGCCAGCATCTCGATCATACTGAGATTGCCGGATGTAAAAAGCGTGTTGATGGGCTGCATCCCCCTCTTCGTCAGTGACACAAACAGTTCGCGCAACAGCGGCGCGTCGTCAAAGACCGGTGGCGTGCCCGGTTCAAATGCCTGCACCAAAACCTCATCGGATAAAAGCGCTCCGACTCTGTCGCTCGATCGCTCAGGTTCCTTTTCGTTTTGATTCACAGACAGCAAGCAAAGCATATCCAAAAACTTCAGATATGCTTCGCGCTCTTGTTTCATATCGGTAAATGGACTCTTGTCCGGCTTGCCAAAATACTCCTTGATCAGTTCCTTCACATCCAGCCTCCCGAGTCATTGGATTTTTTTGCCTGTGTGGCTATTCATGGCATATCACACCGTTTCCTGCCGCTATCGGTTCCTGCCGATATGGCTTCCATCCCCCACTTAGTAGCGCGTGGGTTCGGGCCCGAAGATCTCATCCGCAAACGGCTCGAAATCGGCACGGGTAAATACCTTACCTACCTTAACGAACTCGTACTTAATGGCCAGAAGGTAATGCCGCATGTGCACCATGCCCTCCGACGTCGGATCCTCTGCCGCAAGGAACGCCGCATTCAACACACAGTTCTTGATATTACCACCGGCAAACTCGAACTTCTCCGCGATAAAACGGAAGTCCACATCCTCGGCCAAAGGCGTTGTCTTCGGCACCGTCGTGGTCCAAAGCATCTCTCTGGTATCCACGTTCGGAAACTGGAATTCGACGATGTATTTCATTCTTCGGAAGAATGCCGGGTCGATATTGTGCTTGTAGTTCGTCGCCAGTACGCAAACGCCGTCATATGCCTCCATTTCCTGAAGCAACAGGGCCGTCTTGTTGTTCGCGCTGGCCTGGTTGGAACCGCCGTCATCGGCACGCTTTGCAAAGATGGTATCGCATTCGTCGAAGAACAAAACGACGTTACATTTCTTTGCCTCGCGGAAGATCATCGAAAGGGATTTCTCTGTCTCACCGACGTATTTGTCCACAACCTTGGAAATATCCACGCGGTACAGCTCGAGGTTCAGCTCATGTGCCAAAACCTGCGCCATCATGGATTTACCGGTACCGGGAGCACCGTACAAAAGAACGGTAAGTCCGCGACCGTAAGGATATTTCTTCATATAGTTCCAGGTCTCGTAGACCTGCTTTTTATTGTTCATCTGCTCGATCGCGTGTCCGATCTGTTCGCGCTGATCGGCATTCATAACGATATCGTCGAAACCGAACTTCGCCTCGACACGTGTCGCCTTCTGGGAAAGCTCCGAAGACATCTGCGCATTACAGCTCTTAAAGAGCGTCGCACGGTCCACAACCTCCGTCTGCTGCATGACCGCAAGGGAATGCGAATAATGCACCGCATCCTTGATCTTACCGGGCGTGAACAAAAACTTCGTGGACATCTCGAAGAAATCCACATCATCTCCGAACTGATAGCCCTTTGCGTAATAATCCCAGCACTGCGTACGTCCGTCGATATCCGGCGGCGCCAAGTTCAGCAGCGTGATCTCCTCTTTCGTGATCTCCTTAAAGTTGATGCTCTCCTTGGTATTTGCAAATACCGTAATGCCCTTCTCGGTAAGCTTGGTAAAGAACAGATCCATGTATCCGAAGAACTTTTCTTTTTCCTCTTCGCGGTACTGCAGCTCATCAAGTACGCAGCAGCCGTCGTTTAAGATACACTCTCTCGTCACGGCCCAGATGGCCTTCTCCACATAGGAGTAATCGTATACAAACAACTTCTTACAGTTCACGCTGATGGCTCTGAGTCCCATCTGCTGACAGAACTTCCGGACAAAGAACTTTCGTCCGCTGCCCTCGTCACCGCAGTAAGAGAAGAGTCTGCTACCTTCTTTGTACGCGATCAGCATGGCATCGAGCACATTCTGATTGCAAAGAATGTCGTCCAGTTGCTCTCCTTCTTTGGTCAGCATACGCATGAACCGCACATAGTTTTCATCCAGCTTATACGGATTCTTACCGAAGAGGAAATCGATGATCCTCTTATCCGGCGAGATCGCAGTCGAGAACGGCATCGAAGGGATCACCTTCAGATCCAGCACCGGCAAAAGCTGCTCCAAACAAACGGACATATCGCCGTATGCGCCCGTGATGGAATACGTATTTCCGTAGTAAAGACGGCCCGCCGACTCGATGGTCGGAGTGGAAAGTCCGCCGTTTTCGTTGACGATCTGGAAAATCCCCGCATAATCCGTCTGTGTGGAAGAAAGGATACCGCAGGCAAAACAGAAGATCGTAAAGGGATCGAAGCCCATCTTTACACAAAGATCGTAAAACGGCATCGTAATGCCCTTCGCCGCACTGGCCGCAGCTCTTTCCTGAATGGAAACGATACGATCGGTCACATTATCCGAATCGGCTGTGGAAGAACCCATCATGCTGTCTGCATCGAAATCCTCTGCTTCCTCATCTTCTTCGAAAGAGTCCGCACCGAAGCTTCCGAACAGTTCCGCAAGCTCTTCGTCAAAGAGAGACTCATCGTCATCATCGTCCGCTCCGCTTGCAGCGTCCCCTCCGTCCGAGAAGAAATCCTCCATATCGCCAAAGTCTTCTCCGCCATTCTGATCTCTGTCAAAACGCATCACATGATTGCTGGCTGCATCGGATGCGATCTCAAGATCGGGATAAAGAACATTCTTATAACCGCCCTGTCCGTTTGAGAACGTTGTCTTCATGTTCTCCAAATACTCGCGCAAACAACGGTTTACACAGTCGAAGACATGCTTCATATATTCGTCATAGCTTTCAAAAGGAATCGCATTCCGGTTACGCTCTGCCGTTTCCTCTGTCCTATTTGCCACTGTTCATTCCTCCAATTATTCTTCCGTCTTTTTCGTTTTAAAGACGGCCGTTTTATCGAAAATGCTCTTTGCCGTATTGATCGATGTATCGTCGTCGTTTGCAAAGACGCCCTTGTTTTCATTGATAAACCCTTGCGATTGATAGGGCATGTACATATAATATTCCTCGTCCTCTTCATAGAAGACGGGCTTGTTTTTTCGGTCTTCCGCTTTTTTTGTTTCTTTGAGAATTCGTTCCGTAAGCCCCATGGCAAACCTCTCTATTATTCTTTGACACCCGTTGTAAAATGTGTTATATTTACATAGGCGTAAACATTTATTATAACATAAATGTTAACTCTTTGAAAAGGAGTATTTTCCGATGTTCACACGTAATCAGAAAGTAGTTTTGGCCTGTGCGCTCATTACTTACATCATGACATTGGTCGCATTTTTGTGGCTCGATAACGGCTGGATCTTCCTGGCTTGTTTCGTGTTGCACAGCATCTTCTTACTTCTGTTTTCCTGGATGGCTTACCACGAAAATCTGACGAACCCGAACGAGATCGATGAACTCACCGAACGTCTCGTCTCCGTCAAAACAGAGTGGAAAGAAGAATCCGAACGCTTAAAAAGCGAAGTTTCCTTAAAGCAGGATACGATCGAAAGCTTAAAGGATCAATATACCGAGCTCGCTGCAAAAAACAGCGAACTGACCGAGCAGATCGAAAACATGGAACTCGAAGCTGCCCGCAAAGAAGCCGAGGCAAAAGAAAAGCCCGCAGAGCCCGATGCTTCCAGCATCCTTCCCTCCTATCTTCCGGAGCGAAGCGAAACGACCACCGTCAACATCATCGATGTTGCCAAAAGTGTTTCCAAGGAATTTCACGATATTGCAGCGACCGCAGGACTTACGATCAACGTCTCCTGTTCGGAGGATCTGCTCTTGGTAAAAGCGGATCAGAACCTGCTTCGCACACTCTTCCGCAACATCATCGATAATTCCATTAAATACATGAACCGTCACGGTTCTTTGATCATCACCATTTCATCCATCGGCGACGATATCTTCGTTGTATGTAAGGACACCGGCGAAGGACTTTCCACCGATGAAACAAAACACATCTTTGAACTGAACTTCCAGGGCTCCAACCGTGTCAGCGGCAACGGCCTCGGACTCTTCCAGGCAAAGGCCATCGTCGATTACTACGGCGGTACCATCTATGCCAAGAGCAATACCGGAAGCGGTATGGGTATTTACATCCAGCTTCCCACCACTTGATCTGCTTGATCTGATAACACACATAAGCAGCCATGATCGATCTCCATCGGTCGTGGCTTTTTTATTTGTTTATTCGTTGTCCGACATTTATGCTTCGTCCAACCGTTTCTCGATCGTCAGAATGTTATATCCGTCCTTATACTCATATGTGACATCGTCCATGATCTCTTTGACCATATAGATGCCGAGTCCTCCGATCGCACGCTCATCCACATCCAGCGTGATATCGGGATCCTGTTTCTCCAGCGGATTGTAAGGGGTTCCCTGATCCTTAAAGACCAGACGGCACTTCTTCGGATCGGGCGTGACATCGATCTCCACCTTTGCCATTCCCGGTTTCCCGCCATATGCATAATGCGCAATATTAACATACACTTCTTCCGCAGCGATCACGATCGGTGTCATGATCTCTTCGGGACAAGCATTCGCCGTCAAATGTGCTTTTAATTCATCCATGACGGTGTATAACGTTTCATCGCTCGCCGTCAGTACCAACTCTTTCATTGGCATCCCTCTTGCATATCTACTTCTGTCAGTGCGGCACATCATCCAAAGAAACCACACGAGCTCCTTCGTATGACGCAATGATCGGATCCTGCGTTGCGACCAACAACGTTGTCCCCTGATCATTGATCACCTGCATCAATTTCAAGATCATCTCGGAATACGACGGGTCTAAATTCGCCGTCGGCTCATCCGCCAGTAAAATCTTCGGATTGTTCACAATAGCACGGGCCATACAGACCTTCTGCTGCTCCCCACCGGAAATCTCATGCGGATAGCGCTTTAACAGATCCGTGATCCCCAAAAGCTTCGCCACATGATACACACGCTGGGAAGAATCCTTTTGTGAAGCACCCGTAATGATACGGGCCAGATTGATATTTTCATAAACCGTCCGGTCGCGGATCAACAAGAAATCCTGAAAGATCACGCCGACGGACTGTCGGTAATTCGGAATATCCGCTTTTCTCACACGGTCGATCGGCCGCTCGCTAACATAGATCTTGCCCGCATCCGGCTTCTCTTCCAACAAAAGCATCTTGATCAAGGTGCTCTTCCCGCTTCCGCTCTCACCGGTAAGCACCACAAACTCTCCCTTTTCCACCTGCATGGAAAAATCCCGGAACACTTCCGTTTCCGGTTCCGTATTTTTATAGGTCTTTGCAATGTGTTCGACTGAGATCATATCCTGCCCTACTCGATCTGCAAAATCTTGGCAAAGCCGGACATCTCAAACACCTTCATAACGGTGGGATGAACATTGATGATCTTCATGGAGCCGCCTTTGCTCGATGCCGTCTTCGCACCAAGAAGGAGCGCACGCAAACCCGCACTAGACATATATGGAACGTCCTTCAGATCCAGGACGACATTCTTTGTTTTCTGAAAGGAGGTAAGGATCGTCTGCTGCAACTGCGGCGCAGTGATCGTATCCACCTGTCCCGATACCGAGAGTTGAATACTGGTATCTCCTTTAATTTCCGTTATCTGCATGGTACTCCTCCAACCCTAATTATCATTCAAACAACGATAACCGAAATCCCGCTCATCATTCCAAAACGATGTCTTCGGTGATCTCCATATCATCGTCCATAACACCGTACGTATCACCGGATACCACGGCATTCATATCAAGATAAATCTCATCATCCAGCGTCGGCGTATCGCGAAGCGGAATCAGATGCAATCTGCTTCTCAAAGGTTTAAACTGCTCCAGAAGATATAACAACTGGTGGCGGTCTGTATCGGAAAGCGGCGTGCGGATCAAAATGTTCACATCGTAGATCCCGCCGGAGATCAGCTCGGTCTGTGCCATCTCCCCACGCTCCAGATACGCCTTGATGGTGTTGTTCTCAAGGATGATCACCTTCTCATTCAGCACAATTTCCAAAACGCGCAAGAGACACCCCTTGGTGCCTTTCATACGATTCAGGTTATATGCTTCCTTCACGAAAGTTCGCTTTGCCTCTTCCTTCAAGAAATCACCGCTCAGATCGATGCCGAGCCACATGGCATAAACATCCAAACACTCCGCCGGGCAGGTATCCGGATCCAAAAGTTCCGGCAGCCTGTCGATCTCGCGTTCCACATCGTTATATATACTGGAAAATACCGATAAAAATCGATGGAAGAATCCGTCCCGCTCTCTGTACACAGCCGGGAAAGCATCCATGAAATTATCGCCCTTTTTATCCACTCTGAGTCTGTCAATATAGCCGGCACCGACACCGAGGATCTCGATCGCGATGTAAAGGTAGCGGCCCTTCAGACGATACAGCAGAATGTCATTCTTCCCAACGAAACGCATCCCGTTATCACCGGAAAAGAAGCGTTTCTTTTCCACGTCGGGGATTTCGTCGGAGAGCAGAGCATCCATGATCGAATAGTCTCTGCCTTCATTATCATACCACGTATTAGAATCAGACGCAAAGGCATAGACGTAAAGCGCCATATTCTCGGGAAGGTCCATGGAAAAAGAAAATCTACCCCACTCGCCGGCCTCTTCGGCGGAATCGATCACGTCGACATAGAGTCTGTGAATTCCGGTATTCTCATCGAAGTAAAGTCTGGGGGACTCGGGGTCCGCCAGAAAGCCCGAGATGTATGACCGCTCGAGGCGGTTTTTCTTGATCGAATACGTGATTTTTGCCATAGTGCTTACCTGCTTTCCATCGTATCTGTAAATCTTGCGCCGTTACCTGTGCGCAAAACCATGTCATCAGTTCTCGAACGTTACCGTCTCCACGCGTATCTCCCCCGGATACAGCAGACAATTCGCATCCGGCAGGATATCCGCATCCTGCATCTTCGCCCCCGCTACCGACTTCGGCCGAAGCGAAAGATCGTAGACGTATTCCACGCTCTCCAGCATTTCGATCGCATGGAACACCGTATCAAACTTCAAAATCTCTCCGAAATTTTTATCCGAACTGATATAATCGATTTTCTGCCGGATCACCTCTTTGATCTGATCCCCTGCATTCTCGTAGTGCGGCTTGACGTAAACCGTCGCCGTTACATTGACCGGCATATACACCGGCTGGATCAGTTCCACGCGCGTCGTTAAGAGCCTCCGCTCCTCTAAGCGCTCCTTGATGATCCTCTGATACATGTCACTTAACTTCGGGAACGACTCATCCGTCCCCTGCTTTACCGCGATCCGTATCAGGTTTCTGTCTTCATCCATCTCCGCCTTCGCCTTGTGGATGCAAAGCCCCGGCGTCGTCAATACCACATTCTCGTAATCCTTCGCCGTTACCGCCGTATAGGAAGCCTCCATGTCGCGCACGAACCGACGCCGCACCGACTCGATCTTCTCGCGATACGCACCGCCCGTACCTGCTCCCGGGTTAAAGAACGTAACTCCACTCAGATCGGCTCCGTCGATCGGATCGGAAAGTAAGAAATTGCCCTCGCGGATATTTCCTTCCGGCCCATTGTTTAATGCGACTGCTGCCAGATACAGATCCGCTCCGATGAACCTTCCGGCATCCTCGATCACGATCTTACCGTCATTTTCCAATAAGTGATAATAGAGCGCTCCCTCGTCCTTCTTTTCCGGACGCACAAAATCATACAGCCATCCGCCCTGCCCATCGGGATATTTCGCGATGATACAGAAGGAATGTGCCACAATATGCTTATAGGGGAGTTCGATCTCCTGGTTGTCATAGCCGAGCACCCGGCCCAACGAATACTGGCGCATAACGTCTTCCGTATAGACAACGATCTTCGCGCAGTCTCTGCCGCGCTCCGGACCGAACCCTCTTCTTCGTTTATCAAAACTGATCACCTGATGCGCAAAGCCCGGATTGCTTACGGAATAATATCTTCCCTGGACATTGCGGTCCGGCATATATTCATACTTTCGGAATGACTCGCCTTTGGCCTCTCTGCAGTACACATCGAGATAGGCTTCCTTGGCCAGCTCACTGTAGATGTCGACATCACCGCTGCGATTGACGGAGATCGTCTCGCAGATGGTATCTTTCTGCCACACCTCAAATAAGAATGCCTCCACTGCCGTCATCTTCGGACGCACATCGTAATCGGCACTTAAAAGCCTTGCGCGAAGCGCATATCCGTCCTGCGGCATCTCGGTATACACCGCCGCATAATCCTCCGGCATCCACATGCGGATCTCTCCGCTACGTAAGAACGCATTCGTATTATCACGCACATCCATGGCCTGCCACCCCTTATCGGTAAAGCATTCCCATACGATGTCCGCGAACAGTTTTTCCGTCCTCCCGTCCATGGGATTTCGGTTATATCTTTCTCTTAAGGTAAAGAAGAATTGCAATTCCTTTCCGGGATCCGGAAGGGCATTCGCAATGAAATACAGACAATCGCCTTCCGCAGGCTTCTCCCCGAAGATCAAAGCCGGCACATGCGTTTCTCTGTCGGTCAGATAGGAAAAATCCATGAATTTCGCGTCCTTATCGGACTTCTTGGAATAAATCCCCAGAATCCTCTGATCGTTTAAGACGATCTCTCGGTTCGTCTCAAAGACGATATCTCCGATCCGGAATTTATGATTGGCCGGTACCGTGATGGTTTCCTTGACGTGCCCTGCGGATAAAAGAAGCCTTGCACTCTTTCCTTTCCGTATCTGGAAGCCGACCAGTTTTAACAGGTTCTGTTTTACCTTCGCCGGGATATCCGCCATGGAATCCTGCTGCAGGGTCTCAAAACCGAGCAAGGTCTCCAGGATCGTCATGCCCGGATCGGAAGGATTGAAATTGGTCCACTCCTGCGTATACAACGGAATGTTGGAAATGGCTTCCAGCAATCGTTCTTCGTATGTTTTTCCGTCGTTTGTCACATAAGTAAGCATATGCTAACTCCTACCTCATCTTACTGCCATTCAATACGATTCACTCTATCAGTAAATAATATGCACATCGTGCTTTCCGCTGCGCGGAACCATAAACGGTGTTACCTTAAGCTCTTCCAGATCCACCTCATGCTCTCCGGAAGCGTCCGTATAATGCGCTATCATAACGGACTTCTTAACGATCACGCGACTCTTTAATACATTCAAACGCATCAGGATCTGCGGCTTCTTCGGCATGGTACCGATCTTCCAGCCGTGTCCTTTGCCGTAGCCCAACGGATCCAGATAACTCTCCAGACATTCGCGTAAGAGATTCTGGATCTCAAAGCTGTCATCGATGGAAACCACATCCACCCAGACACTTACGGATACATCCACGTAGATCGGCTCCATCAGATGGAACTTATCTTCCGCCACCGTGAGTTCGGCGCGCTGCAACAGTTCTTTTTTCAGGCCGCCCACGATACGGTGGAAGGCATAGGATCCTTCCGCATAGTCCTTCATCAAAAGAAGGAAGGTGATCTGCGATGCATCTTCTTTTCCCTCGATCGTCTCGCCCACGATACCGGTCACCTGATCGATCGTATCGGAATAAGAAAGAATGGCTCTCTTATAATCATCCAAAGAAACCAGACGGTTTCTCGAAGACAACAGTCCCGCACCTCTGGCGAGCGCATTCTCCACGCTCTCGATATTGCTTCCGCCGTATGCACGGATCGGATTCGTAATGCTGCCGATGAAATTGATGTTTTCCAGCGGCTCCGAGATCGCATCTGCGGGTACGTTTCCGCGCTGTCCGTTGCAGCAGCGAATGGTGAAGCGCACGGCGATATCATCCGTCACACGCGGGATCGCGGTATGGATACCGTCACCAAAGATCAGTTCATTCTGCAACCGATCCAGCTCGTATACGCGCGGATCGTCGGAAACTTCAAACCGCTCCGTCTCATGCCATCTGACAAAGAACGCCGTGATCTGTCCCTGCGGATCGTATTCCACACGGATATTATCCGGATCCTCTTCGACCTTTCTGAGCATGATGTCGCGTGAGTATTTGCCCATTTCATTGACCCAGACATCCGCATCGAGAACGTTCTGCGTTCCGAGGGCAAAGCGCATGTTCGGCACTGCCTCGTCGATGTAGATCGGTACTTCCTGTCTGGTCTCGATATTGGAAACCTGAACCGCGTTCGGTATGATATTTATGATCTTCGGGAGCGCGGTACGATCCTCGTCATCGGCTTCCTTCTTCACTCTTACCACGCGAAGCCAATAACAGGAATGTCCTTCCAAGGTCGACTGCTTCATATCCGACGGCGGCATGAACATGATCACGCCGGAGCGGGTAAACTCCTGGGTATAATCGAGCACCTTCATCTGACGCCAGCCGTCGTAACCCAGATATTCGAAACGACACTTCAGGCCGGAGAAACGCATGCCGTCTTCCAACTGGAACAAAATGGAAGCGGGACCGTTCTCGATCCGCTTGGAAAATCCAAGATACAGAGCATCGTCTTCATACTCACATTTTTCAAAGGCAATATAGCCCTTTTCGTTCTTCAACTGCTCGGTGATATCCTTCACCTTCGTACCGTAATAAAGATCGGCGCGATATGCATCCACGTAGTGATCCTCATAGGTATAAGAAAGCATGAGGTTGCGGATGATCGGATAATGATGCACGGCGGGACGCACGTAGCAGTTGTCCGATTTCAAAAGATTAAACCGGATCGCACGGCCGCTGTAGGAGCCGCTTTCCGTCTCTTCCCAGTCATCGGGACAGATAAAGGATAACGATACGCGACGCGCCTTTAAATCCATGAACATCAACCGCGGTTCCTCGGAGAGCGGAAGCTTCTTCCACCCGGTACCGTTAAAATATTCCACTGCCACTTCCTGTACCATACAGTCTGCATAAACTTCCTGTCTTGCGGCATTCGGACGACGCTTGATGATCTTAAGTTCGTCCTGCTCTTCCTCATCGGTCAGGCTGATCCTGTTCTCATCAAACGTAAGATCGAAGGTCATGGTGATCCTTGCACCGCTCTTTCCGAAGTATCTGTCATGCCCCACATAGCACTCCGCGTACAAAGAAAGTGTATCGGTAAACGGAAGGAATCTGTCGGTATCAAAGTCCGTCGCACCGCTCGATACTGCCTCTGCAGGCACCGCTTCGCCCATGGAAGAAAAGCAGATGCGATCCACCTTCTTTGCCGCAAGCGGCGGCTTTTTGGCAAGCATGATCAAATGCTCAAACCCACCTTCTTTGTCCTTACGGACACGAAACGTCTTTTGATCGGCCATGAGCGCCACTTCATCCATGGGAAGCATGCCTTCCTCGGGATCGTCGTACATAAAGGCGTATGCGCCGTTTTTGATATCTTCTACCAGCTCCTCGTTTCCTTCGATGCGGACGAACATCGCATCCTTCCCGGTATCGAACATGACCGGGTGAAAGAACGAGATTGCGTTCACTTCAAGTCCTTCGCTCTCACCAAACAAAGAGAAAGGCTGAAACTCCTCGATCATAACCTGTTCTTTGTCCGGAGGTGCTACTGATTCCTCGTCCTCGTCAAGCACCACGCCGCCTTTTTCGCCGGGAAGTGCGGGACGCTCAAAGTTTCCCAAAAGCGGAACGATCGTTCCGTTCTCACCGTCTGCCAAAAATGAATTCACCAGACGGGAACCCGACACATACAGACTGTGATCGGTTTCAAACACGTAAGGCTCTTCGCCGTTTCCTGCCAGAAGCTTGGTCCCCTTTGCAACGGGACAGCCGTCGATGGTATCGGAGATCAGATCCATTACAACGATCGCACTTGCGGGCTTTGCGGGCAAAAGTGAAATGTCCAGCATGTTCACAAATTCGGTGTGATACCGGTCTAAGATCTCATTGACGCGGGTGAGATTATCCTCCATCCCCGATGCGTAGATCTTAGCCAAAGTACCGCCGATGTCCGGATTCTCAAAGTCCGGAGCCCATCCGGTATCGTACTGTCCGGAGAGTCTTGCGATCTCCTGCTCGATATCGGTCGCCGTGCGGGTATCAATATTCAATTTCTTCCACTGTTTCCGGTTCATATGTTTCCGGTTCTCCTTCTTCCTCTGTCTCTGTTGCATTCAAATAGAACGGAAATACAAAATTGTCTCTCGTATGCGAACTGATGATGACATAAGAGATTTCAAACAACACAACGCCACGCTGGTTGCTTTCCTGTAAACGGATATCCACATCCCTTACTCTGGGTTCCTGCGTGAGAATCTGCTCCCGAATGGTCCTGGTGATCATCGTCAGCCTTGTTAAATTCATATCCATAAAGGTATAAGACATGATGTTGGATCCGAAGGTCGGGCGGAGCGGACGTTCGCTCTGCTGCGTCATCAGGATCAGATAGATGGATTCCTTTACGCTCTCCGCCTCGCTGACCGTAACAAACCGTCCGGTCGCGGGATTGATCTGCGGTGGAAATTTCATGCCTTTTCCCAAAAATGAATTGTCATCCATAGTGTTACTTCCTTTTCTTTCTTTGCGCTTATCCGATCTTGATCGGTGTACCGCTTACCTGTACCATGCCGCTCGCATTTAGCTTCAGCGCCCCTTGTGCATCCGCCGTTACCTGTGCACCGCTGAGTGCCATCTTGCTCGTGGCGTTCATTTCCATCTTACCCGTTGCATCCACGGAAAAGTCCTTGGAATTGATCGTGATCTTTCCGCTCTCGCCGTTTAATACGATCGTGATGTTATCCCCGGCCTTGATCGTGATCTTACGCTCGGCCTTGATCAGGATATCTCCCTTTTCCGTTTTCATCTGCAGCTGTGTCTTATCTTCACTGTCCTTCACTTCGATCAGGTTCTTTTCGTTGTTTAACTCGATGGAATGTGAATGCACACTGTTTTCTTTCGTCGTATAGATCTTGATGCTGTCCGTACTTCCGTCGCCGTCGTTGTTGCCGGAAGAATCGGGAGCGTCGTCAAACTCGATCGAATTGCCGTGCCTGGTGACAATGCGTTTGTGGCGATTGTTCTTATCCGCCGATTTGGACAAAAACTTATCGCTCGTCTTATTGATGCAGCCGATCACATAGGGCTTATCGATAATGCCTTCTTCAAAGACCACAAGCACCTGATCGCCGATCTCGGGAAGGAAATACTCACCCCATTCCTTTCCGGAATACGCCATCGCCATACGCGCCCATTTCACCACGTTTGCATCGGTGTCTCTGGTATGGATCTGCACGCAGATCCTTCCGGGAAAGCTGTCGTCGTAATTTTTTACGACTTCGCCGATCACCACACCGAAGATTCGATTGTCGCCGGCTTCCGTTTTGGTCACTGCCTTTCCGGAAACCTCTTCAAAAATATCAAATATCGCCATTATAACATGCTGCTCCCTTGCTTTGCCGCTTTTCCGATGATACGGGTGGAATACTCACCCTTAGCATTCATCATATGCCGTACCGTCTGTACGTAGAAGTTGTTGGAGATTGCTTTCCCAAGATCCTTGATCTTGATAAATTTCCCGGGAAGGATCTCCGGCAATCCGTTGATCTCAAGATCCAGCGAACCGTATCGGTAGCTGATATCCTCCATCAGAGCCTGGGCACGATACCCGGCTTCTCCCTGACTCATGACCGTGGGATCGATATATACAAACTGCGTTCCGTTGATCAGGGATTTTACTTTGTTTCCCTGCGAAAGCTTGTTGCTGTTTTTCTTTGTCGAGGAAATGACCTTGGCCTTGGATACATCCAGACCTCTGACCTCCACCTGTTCCACTAAACCGGTGATATCATAATCCACCGTCATATGCTTGATCATCGCATCGTTATCGATCGTGATCTGCTTTTCCGAATCACACTTGGCCTGCCTGAAATAGACACGCCCGCCCAAAACGAAAAACTCATAATTGAATTTCTTTGCCACCCGGACCACAAACTCATAATCACTCTCGCCCTGCAGTTCGATCATCTTGTCCGTTTCCTGTGCCGTGACACCGCCCGAAGGATTCGGAGGCAGATAATCCGGCGTCTTTGCGATCTCGTAAGAAAGGATCACACCGGCATTGCGCAGACTCTCGTATACGCCCTGACCGAAGATCTCGTCGACGGCATCGGAATAATTCGTTGCCTTCAACATCCGGCTGTAGCGATTGGACATCATGACTGCTTTTACATCCATGGCCGTAACCTGGATGTTGGGTGCATCGTCCTCTTCCATCAAAAAACTGACCTTCGTGATCACACCGCGGAACACTTCCGATAAAGCCAGGTCATATCCCATAAAGATCTGGATCGGCGAACCGATCAAAATAAAATCCTTTGCGGTATCGAACATAAACTGCTTTTCATCGTAGTCATAACAGTTATACAGCGAAAACACCGCCTGGCTGGCTTCATAGCCGGCCGTCAGATCGATCGTCACATTCGAAACACCGATGCGTTTTTTTATGGCGTTGATGCTCTTTTCGTTTACAACGATATCAATGACCGGATGGATAAACCGATTATATTTACTTTCCAAAGTGGCATAAGAAAATGACATCTTTCTTTGCTCCTTCTACATATGTCCCAGCTGTGCCATCTGCATCATTGCTTCCACCTGAGCATTTCCGCGGACAAACGCCCTCTCATAGGCATCGCTCCAATATCCTTTGTTGCTTACCTTACTCGTGATATCCGGATCGACCAGATACATGGTCAGACCGACTTCGGCACGAATGGGATTTCCGTTGATATCAAACATCGTATAGTTGGCATTGACGGTTGTTACGATCCCCTCGTATTTGAATTCCCCCCATTCAAAGCAGATACGTCTTGTCATGGGATTTCTTAACATCGCGATAAACGCTTCGACCGTCACCTGTACGGATTGTGTATTCCTTCCAAACGTCACAGACTCCAACGCACCAAGGCCGGAATTTATAATGCGGGAACTCGACAGCGTCAGATTATCCTGCTCAAACGCTCCGGTATTGGAAATCTGGTCAAAGATCAGGCGAAACGACAGGTCAATATGCAGATCCGCGGAACCGCGTCCCATCTGCGAACCGTTCTGGGTAAAACTCAAAACCTCCACATCTTCATCGGATGCGTTACTGGAAATGCGAAGCGAGTTCGGGTTGAACTGCACCTCGATCACGCGGTTATACATATCCGTGGAAAAACCGCCGTCGATCAGGCTATTGATCCCGTTCATGATACTCTGTCCGATCCCTGAGGTAGCCGTTTGTACGGTAGATGCCATACTTCCTGCCACGTTGGACACCATATCTTCGACATCCACGGGAAGCTCGTCGATATTGATCAGATCATCCAGCCCTTTTTCCTTCTTCTGGACATCCATTTCCAGTTTCTTTAACTGCCCTTCCGTCAGCTTGCGCTCGTCCAATATTTTGATTTTCGCTTTTACGACCGAACCTGTCGAGGTCGCAAGTGCATTTTTTGCTATATCAATCGCCGGCATATTCTCACCTACTGCGATGCTCTGTCAAAAGCATCGTCCCAATATTGCTTGTCGGACACGAAGGTCGCGTTTGCATCGTTCTGCTTGATCTGCAGATCCACGGTCGCACGCACCGGATGTCCGGTTTTATTAAACATCGTAAAATTCGCGGAGACCATATTCAGTTCCCCGTGAAAGAACAGATTGTTCCAACAAAAGATCACCTGTCTGGTATATTTCGTCATCAAAAGCGAGATCAGTCCTTCGACCGGTGTTTTGACGGAGAGTCCGTCACCGGCAAGGCTATAGGCTTCTTTGGCCAAGTCGGTCACGGTATCCACGCTGGTACCCATGCTCGTTGCGCCAAAGGAATCGGAAATGTTCATACTGTCAAACAAGAGCTGAACGATCAGCGTGGTGGACGCTTTACGTTCGGTTGTGGAATAACGGTTCATGTTCTCAGGACCCAAAGCGGTATAGCTACGGATCTTACCTGCAATGGTATTAAACCGCAGTGAGGAAGGATTGTATTGTACCTCGACCGGGATAAATCCTTTGGAGAGCATCGCCATACTCAGTTCTGCCTCGGTCATGGACTGCATTGTCGCATTCATAGCGAGCGTCATGGAACTGACGGAAGAACCGGCAGAGCCTGCGAGCTTTTCCGAGCTCTTGTTTCGCTTTGCGACCAGGGCGCGCAACGCCATCACGTCCTCATTCGTGGAAGAACCCGAAGTGTCCACAAAGTCAACGCCCTTAAGACGCACATATAAAGTTGCCTTGGCCGTCATCTGCTGGAGTACATGTGCACCCATTTCCGCCGCACCTGCTGCGGCTAAGTGCTTCCCCCATTCATCGGCTACGCCGTTATAAACTGCCATGGTTTACACCTCATTTTCTATAAGCCTCTCCGCCTCTGTTCGTTGCGAAGCTGCTTTTCGAGTTTTCCGTAGACCTTCTCGGAAATCTCATCCAATTGCTGATGCATACTCTTTGTTACAATGTTCCGAATGGCTTCGGTATCGTGTTCCACCGTTTCCTGCGTCATGTTGTTGATCACGGTATGATTCTCTATCTGACGGTTTTCCACGTTCTGCTGAATGGTCCGGTTCGTCTGATCCAGACGGATGATCTCCTGCTGCATCTGTTCGATGACTTCTTCATCCACCGTCGTTTCTTTGCTCCGGTGTACCATCGAGATCGTCTCCGCCTCTTCCGTTACAACCGGCTCCAAAGGCGCTCTCTTTTCGCTCATCCAGCGCTCTATGATATGCTCCGTCACGTGATCGACGATCTGACTCTCTCTGTGGAGGACCATCTCACTTTCCGTGGTACGAAGCGTTCTGTTGACAAAATTCGTGAAACTCCGTTCGATATGCGGCGCGATCACTGTCTGCCCGCCTTCCGAAAACGGTCCCTCTCCTTCGCCTTCCCCACTGCTTCCGATCGTTTCCTTCGCGCTTTCCTGTACGGCCCGTGCGATCTCTTCCACCGTCACACGCTGATCTGCAAGAATGAGTTCATCGTAGTAGGTCGGATAGATATTCGCCAGCTGATAGGTCGCATACTGATTCGTCAGCTCGATCGGTACCTGCCCGGGCAAAGAAGGATAAGTGCTCTTCACCGTGGTATCACTTGACGGAGGATATTCCGGCGGTAATGTATCGCGGACAATGTAGGGCGCCTGCACCGTTTCCACAGGTGCGATCTCTTCCGCATTCTCGCCCGGATGCGCTTCTTCGTATTCCGCATCCTTGATATCCCGAAGCAGTAACCCTAAGTTATTGGTACTGATCCGTTCGCTTTTATAAAACCGCTCCGGTGCTTTGATATATTCCCGGATCAGACTGTAGATCATCTGCTGACCCGGAGGAAGCAATCTCTCGCTCTCGGTCCGGATCGTCTCGATCCGCTCTGCGGCTTCCTGCTCCCTTTGACCGAAGTTCTCGCGAAACTCCTCCGGATGCTCCAAAGCCTGGAGGCTTTCACGAAATGTTCTTTCTACCGGATTTTCGTCGGAGGCCTTCGGTGTATTCTGCTCTATGATGTTGCGAAGGTTTTGCATGTACCGCTCATGTCGCGCAATATTCTGCTGATAGGTCTGGTACAGCTCTTCGTTGATCTCGTTCTTTGTCTCTGTCCTGTTCTCTTCTTCGATGACGTCGCCTTCGTTGGTGACAAAGGTCATCTCGGCCGGTTCCATGCCTTCCGGTGAAGGAGGAAGGAGGGTGTCTCCGAAGTTTTGTGTGAGCTCCGTCTCGTTTTCGTAGATATTACCGCCGACCGACTGCTGCAAACGCAGATCGATGCTTTGATGCAGGGAAAGAAGGTTTTTGATCAGCTCCGTTTCCGTGCGGTAATTCTCAATGGTCGTATTCTCCTTCATATCGCTTTCGTAGAGATACTGCAGATATGCGGTATGCTCGCTGATACGATACAGGGTATTTTCCGCAGCGCCGTAATAGGTCTCTTCGGTAGATATCCAGTTTTGCACATTGTGATCTACCCTATCCACGATAGACTCGTAGAGATTATCGATCATGTTAAGGAGTACGGCCGATGTGATCCGTTCACTGACCTCTGTGGTCGTTACATTTTCAATCTCCGTTTGATCGCCTTCATAGTAATTTTCATGGCGATATGTGAGAGGTAATGCCTCATCTCTTACTGTCTCGCGCAGACGATTTAACAGGATTTCTTTGGAAAGTCTCGTCTGCTCGCTGATGTTGTACTCTTCCTTTGTGACAAGATGCGTCTCTTCGTTGCTGTGACTGAAGTTTTGCATCACGCGGTAGATCGCTGCGGTGTTCAGTCGACGGTTGACCTCTTCATGCAGATGCAGAATGTTCTGCGTTAAGATCTCCGTATCCGACCGGCTCTGCCGCTCATCTTTTGTGATGTATTCTTCCACCAGTACCTGCAACTCGTCCAGGTTTTCCCAATACAGATTGATGGTATCGTTTAATGCCTTGGTCTCATTGGTCACGCGATAAACTTCGGTCATGAATTTGCGTTCATCCCGAATACCGAGCTTATGCAAAATATTTGTGATATACACCTGATCCTGATAGGACATGTTGCCGTCCACGCTCATGATGATGCGGTTCAGGAGGTTGTTGATGATATTCACCTTGTTGATCTGCACATTCTCCGTGTTGGAGGATTGAAAGATCCCGCCCATGCCTCCGCCGACAACGAAGATCTCCGGCGGTTCGGTCGTTACATGCAACAGATCCGCCTCTCCCACGTAAGCACCGATCTGCATATAATTTCCGCGGATCCGCTCATAAAATGCTTCCTGGGAATGCAGGAAATCGGACTGTAATACGGTTTTGATCGGTGAACGAAGTTTTAACATAATCCTAACTCATCAAGAAATCTTCTATGGAACGACGTACGTGATGCACGGCTTTTGCCGCCATCTGATCTTTGGAAAGCTCCGGTACGCGCGGTACGGCACGGGAACTCGTTCCCGTTCCTGCCTTCGAACCGCTTCCCGATTCATCAAATCCCCAGCGTCTTGCTTCGGGCTGTGAACTCTCGGGCTTGGTAAACTTTTCTTTGCGATTGGCTTTTGTACCCATCTCGGCTTCGCTTGTTTCCGGAGGCATCGTATTGTTTCTGCTCGAAACTCCGCCGCCGGCCTTTGTATAGGCATCGGTAAATTCCCAACGTGCCGATGCTTCGGTAAGTTCTTCTTTGGACAGCTCGGTCACACCCATACCGGATACTTCCGCACTGTTGCCGGTTCCGGTCATCTGTGCATTCTGACGATTCCTCTGTCCGGCACCATCCTTGGTCTTTCCGTCGAATTCCCAACGGCTGGCGTTATCGATCATGGCGTCGATGTTGTTTTCCGTAATATCATCCGGTGTAGCCGCGGAACGGACATTGTTGCCGCCCTTGGTATACTTGTCGGTAAACGCCCAGCGATGTCCCGCCTTTTCCATCTCTTCGCGGGATGGTTCGGTCACACCGATACCGGTCACTTCTCCGCCTTCGCTCTGCGATACGGCATTTTGACGGCTTCGCTTTCCTGCGCCGTCCTTGTTCTTTTCATCAAACTCCCAACGAACGGCACTATCCTTCATCGTATCCTTATCGGCTTCGATCTCACGCTCGTTTCTGCGGGAAGAAAGATTTCCGTTTCCCGCCGGTTCGTTGATATTGGTAAACTCAAAGCGGTTTGCACTTCCGGCCATTTCTTCTTTTGTTTTTTCCGGCATACCGAGTCCGGAACTGCTTCCGTCGGGAGACGTCGTATGATCGGTGACGAGATTGTTCTGTGCGCTGCTGACGCCCTTTCCTTTCTTCTTCTTCTCATCGAATTCCCACCGACTGGCTTTTCCTCTGAGTTCTTCTTCCGTAGGCTCCAACGTTGTATCGTTCCTGCGGGAAGAAAGCTGTCCGTTTCCGGTATACTCTCCGGAAGTCGTGAACTCAAACTTACGCGCATGCTCGATCATCTCTTGTTGGGTAGACTGCACGATACCCATGCCGGCCCCGCGACGCTCTTCGCTGTTCTTTGCGGAAACGGCCGACTGCACGGATTT
Source organism: Lachnospiraceae bacterium (assembly GCA_024690725.1). Taxonomy (GTDB): domain Bacteria; phylum Bacillota; class Clostridia; order Lachnospirales; family Lachnospiraceae; genus UBA2882. The sequence goes on along the minus strand of JAILOQ010000015.1, from coordinate 8,081 downwards.
GCTTCCCTGCTCGTTCTTTTTCCCGTCTTCCACGCCGAAGTAATATCTGCGCTTTTTATTGAACATTTCTTCCTTGGACATCTCGGGCTGCTCCTGCACACCCTCTCTGCGTCCGATCCTTGCCGCATTTGCGGCACCCTTACCGGGTTTCGTTAAGCCGTTAAACTCCCAAAGCTGGGAACGACGGATAAAGGCTTTTTCGGATTCGTCGTTCTGCGGAGGTCTGAGTCCGGACTTCGAATACAACTGCTCAATATTTCCTGCCGTCGTCGGCGCACCGCCTTCGTTCATCTGCCACTCGGGCTTGCTCGTATCCTCTTCGATATCCGTGATGCAGAACATCATGTTATAACCGATCGTAATGGTCTCGGTCATCATCGCGCCCTTTTCGGCATCGAGACCGCCGTATTCCTTGCTCATGACATACGCACCGGTAAATACATAGATCCGGCCGTTGTCCATGGAACCGCCGGTATTTCTTCCGACGAATAACATCAGAGGTAAGCTCATCTCCGCACCGTTTGTCAGCGGATCGTCCAGCTGCATCGGAACGTAGCGTTCAACGACCAGCGTGTACGGTTTTGCGATCGGCTTACGTCTGGCATGTACATAATCGTTCAGACCGCCTTCCTGAATATACTCATATTCATTCTCGCGGTTAAACGCACGCACACTTTTCAGCGGTACTTCGAACGCACCGTTGACCAAAAGTCGGAATCTGAAATTTGTCATGTAAATATTGGAGTTTTCCGCCATATCATTTCTCTCTTTCGTTTCAAAAGAAACGCAAAGCCCTTAATAAAAGCCTGTGGGCTTCATATCCAAAATGCTCTTCTCTCGCTTATTCTCCGAGGGATTCAGGGATGCATTGATGGTACTGATCTCTTTGCACCACCGCCTGCGTGTCGCATGGTCCAAGGCGAGCACTTCCGCCTCCGGCCAATGGAAGTAGTAGGAAATAAATGCCATCTCCTTAAACAGTTCATCCTGCGGATATAACTTTATCCCTCTCTGGTAAAATTTATCGGAATATCATGCTCCTTGCCGCAATCCGGACAAACAAAATGCATCATCGGAGGTTCGATATCATTGATCCGCTGATACATATCCTGCAAAAATGCGAGGTCCGCGGTAAACAGTTTTTCCACAATGCTCGGTGCAATGGTCGGCAATCCTTCGATCTCTGTGATCACTTCGGATAAAAGAACGATCGTAAGATACGACGGGTTGGAAAGGACACGCGGATCTCTTTGTGCACGCATCTCATCTCCGGCCGTAGCCAAACGCATTTTTCCGTTTCTGTGAATCTCTCCGCTTCCGTCGATATATCCCTTGGGAAGTGTAAATTCGAATTCTGTTTCCATGAAGCTCTCCTTTTCTGTTTCGCTTTTATTTCGTTTCCTGTTTCGTTTCTGTTTGTATTTTCGGATCCTTTATCGCGATCCGGCGTTTTCCGAGGCGATATCGCCCGTGTTATCTGCCCTGTTGCCTGTATTTACGCCGTTTCCGGCTTTGTGATCATACATGGATGAGTATGATAAAAATAATTACCCATGTATAACCGCAAAAATCCCATGGACTCCACGGGCATTCTTTGCCCGCGGAGAATGGGATAAAATACAATGCTTAGTTAGGGATAACTAACTCTTCGTAAGCTAACTCTACAGACTCCATTGCAACATCGGAGGTCTTAGCATCAAGCTCGGGACCGGTATACTTGGTTACCCATGCATTGGTCAGAAGCCATACACGGGTACCGGTGATAGCGGTAGCCAACGTCTGCGGAGAACCACCATTGATGTCGATCAACTCGATCTGTACGTCGTTTCTCGGAATCTCACCACGTGTCTCGGATACACACTCCTGAATCCATGTCTTGAACGCGGAATCCAAGGTATAACCAAAACGAAGGGTGATGTTTCCATGTTTTACAAGTCCCGGAATCTTTACCGGAGCCAGGGAGTTTGCGTTGCCCTGACGGAACTCGATCACATCCACGGTAGCATCGATACCGGTTACCTGGGAAAATGCTGCACTTCCTTCAACGTTCGCTACGGACACCTTGAAGTTCATTTTAGTAAGCGGATATGATAAGCCTTTATTATTTTCATAAGGACTAGCCATTTACTTTATCTCCTTTTCTTTCATTATTCTTTTCTGCTTTCGGGTATCTTAGCCTTCGGATGTCTCGCCGCCTTCTTCACCGCCGGATTCGGAGGTATGCTGTGTCAGACGGAAGATTACGAACTCAGCCGGACGGCTGGGAGCAATACCGATGTTGCAGATCAGGCGACCGTTGCGGATGTCGTCAAGAGACATGGTGCTCGGTCCGATCTCTACGAAGTAAGCCTCACCGGGGGTACCGCCGGAAAGCATTCCGGTTCTCCACATTCCATCCAAGAAGGATGTAATGGTAAGGGATACTCTCTGCCATAAGGTGTTGTCATTCGGCTCGAATACAACCCAGTTGGTAGAAGCCTTGATACTCTCCATAACGTAGATGAATAATCTACGGATGTTGACATACTTGAATGCACTGTTGGTAGATGCCGTACGTGCGCCCCAGATGCGGATGCCTTCTCCCGGAATTGCACGGATCAGGTTTACGCCTTCGGGATTTAAGATGTCCTGCTCATCCTTCGTGTAATTTACCTTAAGACCGGAGCAGAAGACAGGCTCGTTAGCCGGTGCCTTATGTACGCCACGGGAGATATCGGTACGGGAGTAAACGCCCATTACCGCACCTGACGGCGGAATGAAATCGGTCTTGTTGGATCCTCTGTCAAATACCTGGATCCAAGGATGATACATAGCTGCGTATGTGCTGTCGATCATGCTGCGATAGTTGATAAGATCATCTGTCTTATACTGATCGCCGGGCATATCGATGACTGCAAAACGGCTTCTGGTATTCTCGCAATGAGCAACCAGTGCAACAACAACTTCCGGAATGGTAACACCCGGGATTGCCATGATGTTGACTCTGTCATTCTCAAGGAAACTCTGAATACCGGTACGTCCGTCCGGGCCGTCATCCTTACCGATGAAGGTTCCTGCATTTACCTTGGAAATGGTTCCGTCGAAACCACCGCTCAATGTGAAGGTTCCTTCGATCATGCCCTTTCCTAAGATCTGCTCTACCGGATTACCGATCTCCTTGATCGGCTGTGCATCCTTTGCATCCTTCTCAGGCTTGATCACTGCTTCTTTGATCGGCTTAGCTTCAACCTTGACGATGTTACTGTTTGCTAACTTAGCTTCTACGTATGCAGGGCTTGCTGCATTTAAGGTGATGTCGAAATAATTCTCGATCTCGTCATTGAAACGAACCTGTGCGTCGAAGGTTACCAAACGAACAACCTTCTTCGGAATTACCTCTGCATCTACCGGATCGCCCTTGAACTTGTTCTCAAAGGTTACCTGCTCGTCATAGATCATGGTGATACGATTGTATTCGCCGTTGAACTCTACGATGTCTCCCTCGCGGAAGCCGTCAGCGCTTTTTACCTTGTAGATCTTGTCTGCGACCTTCTCTAAGATCTGCATCTTGCGTTTAAATACGGTGGTCAGGGAAATCTGAATCCTGTTACCCCACTTACCTTCGTTTGCTGCCGTGATGGTAAGAATACCCATCTTCTTGGATGCTGCAACAGCATCTTCCGGAGCTACACGAGATACGTAGCAGCGGGTACCGCCGTTTGTAAAGAACTGCTCTACGGAATTTGCGAGGAAGCGATACTCGCCATGTGTGTACTCGCTCAAATATCCGCCGAACTGCTTCTGAAAACTCTTAAAGTTGGTGACAAGGAGCGGTGCGCCCTTTGTCGGTCCTTTTTCGGCAAGTCCGATAAAGCCTGCCGTGCTGGTTCCTACTCCTTCAACGCTTCGAGGGGAATTGTCATATTCCTCAACGTATACGCCGGGACTAAAATATTCAGCCATAAATAAATTTCTCCTTTCGGTTTTTGTCTCCGGTAGTTAGCCTGTGCTAACTGTTACTTGACCCGGATTAATGATACTGATCTTACCTGCATAAGAGCAAACACAGGAACAGGCTTGGTTTAGACAGGGCTGCCCGCCGACCAGAACTGTTGTCTGCGCCGGTATCCATGCCCCCGTAATTGCGGGCACGCATGGCTGAGGAGTTAAAACTCCCAAGGCCGCTGCTGTGGCTGCCGCCACCTGTGGATTTGCCAGCGATGAGCACATACCGAACGAACCTACATTCACAACTGCTTTGGCATCCCCTATAACGCATGCGGGTTTACCTTCCATCATGACTGTTAAATTCGTGGTTGCTTTCAGTGTCGACGGAGTCGTTCCAAATGAACATGTCATTGTCGCTCCCGTTACTACTGCCTGTGCCATTCATCTGCCTCCCCGGTAACTGTGTCCTCATTAAGCTTGACTCCCTCTAAATGGTGGAAGTCTACCATTTTGTATCCGGCAACGCCGTTTACCACGTACTTTACCAGATAGTTTAAATTCTCTCCGTCGTCTCGTACCTTAAAAAGGAACTTCCCATCCTCGAAAACCTGTCCGTAAAGAATCTTACAGATCGGTGAGTTCGGAGAAAATTCTTCCTGTAACGGAACCTTGAGCCTGACTCTTTTGTCTTCCAGCTCTTCTGCCACCACGATATCCTCGAAGGTGTTCTTTTCCGTATTCAGGATCCCGTAATAAATGCTCGTCATGTTGATCCGCCGATTCGGTGAAAAAACAGTCATCACATTTTTCTTCGCATCGAAACTTCGAATGCTTGTCACGGGTCTGCCCGGATGGATGGCCTCTACTGCTTCAAGCCCGGAAATTTGTCCTTTCAGCGTCAGTAGTGCTTCCCCTCTTCGATTTTTCTCTGACGGTATCAGGAATACATCGATCGAAGGTAAGACCGGATCCAGTTTTTCGTAATCCACACGTATCGTTTGGGGTTCATATAAATGAACGGAAACTTGCATGAGACAATTTTCTCTGCTGCCGTCCATGAAGATGTAACAACCCTGCCCTCTGGCGTGGGCGAAACAATTTTCGCCGTCTTTTTGGAACCGGATGTTTCGTTCATCCACTGCTGCTCCCGTTGTCGCGTCCAAAAGCCGCAACAGCAAGGTAAGCTTGCAACGGATAATGCCTTCTTCCACTTCTGCCTACTCCCTCCTTTCCGCTTAAGAGAATCGGAATCTTATTCCGGCTTCTCTTCGCCTGTAACATGCAACGAGAATTGTGCATCAACAACACGAGGTGTGTTGACAACAACCTCACTGGATACAAATACGGGTCCCGCCTTGTAGAAGAGTGAGATCTGATAAGGCTTGTTGATCGCACTCCAGACCCTTACTTTTTCCTCCAGACTGATCTTCGCTTGCGTTAAGACGATCGGAGGTTCCTGGGTATCCAGCCAGTTTTGTAACTGATTCGGCAAAATGGAATTGTTATCCGAAACAATCTGTGCACATTTGCCGATGATCTTTTGGAAGTCCTGGTCTTTAAGACCTGCCTGACCTCCGGCATTTACAAACACCATATAATAAAGATTATACGGTTTTGGCGGCTTTTCTAATTGCAGCTTACCACGCTGGATGCGCGGCGGCGGTGCAATGGTATCGTCCTCTTTGATATCGTATAAGTACACCCCAAGGATGTAGTCAACGTCCTGTGAAGAAGGACTGGAGACCTCGATATTGTTCGGGGACGGGATCGGCTCGGGGCACATCTTAGCCCTGAGAACCTTTAAGATGTAGTTGCTTACGTCCGATATGATGGTATAATCTGCCACGTCTGCTCCTTAAATCTACGGTTTATCTTCTCTACAGTTACTATAATAACAGATTTCATGCACCAAAAGTGCAACATTTCACAAATATTATTCCCCGGCTGCTTTTTCGTTTAAAATTGCCGCAATTTCGGCGATTTTCGCCTCCATTCCGGGGGTTACGAGGATCGCCCAATCCGTGCCGTAAATGTACTCACACGTACACATGGTATATTTTGCCGCATCATCCTCGGAAAGATACATATACTTTTCCGTACTGTTGTCACGGATATACGGATCTCTCTGCTCTACGGCATCCGTTTCGAGTGCCGATTCGCTTCCGTCGTTCTTTAACACGTTCTTTGTCCCGACGGTGTAAGTATAGCTTGCCGAACCACCGCCGATCATGGCCAGTGTCGTCTCGTTGTCCGCACCCATCTTAACGGCACGGAACTGTGTCTTGCGACGGTTCTTATCGATCGCTCCGAGCGATACGTATTCCTGCGTCTGATCGTCCATGTACTGACGATAGATCAGGGAATTTGCGTCCCTTAAGAGCTGCTCCAAAAGCTCCTTTGCATATTGATCCAGATCGTCTCCGTCATCGGGATCTGCCTGGCTGAGTGCCACAATGATGCTCGCCTGCTCATCCTCCGGAAGCTTTATGAGATCTCCGTTTGTCAGATCGTTTACGACGTCCGCAGCCTGTGTTTTGGTCGGAACCTTCGTTACGTCCTCTCCATCGGAATCGCCTCCGTCGCCGCCTGCACCTCCGTCATACGGAGTACCGCTTTCTCCGCCGGTCGAACCGGTCTGATTCGATTTATCGGTCGGATCCAACGTCTTGGAACCGGTATCACCGCTTCCATCCTTCTCTTCCGCCTCTGCTTTTGCAACGGCACGCTTGTTCGCATCGCCTGCGCCCTTCTTATCGATCGCATCCGCAAGCTTTCCGACATCTCCGCCGACACCTCTGTATTTGGCCAGATCCGGCTCAATGTCATATCCGTCCGATACGATATCATCCAAGATCATTTCCATGATCGCCGTTTCCGCCGTGGGGCGATTCTTCGGTACGCCTTCCGTATCCTTCGCATCCTCACCGCTTCCGTCGCCCAAACCGGTGCCGTCTTCCGAGGCATCGCCGTAATTGATCAGGCCTTTTAACAATTCGTCGATCATGCGGGCACGCACAAGGTTCCCCTCGTCGATCGCCTGCTGTTTTTCTTCCAGATATTCTTCTTCCTTTGTCTTCGTATCATCCGAAGAATCCATGCCTGCCTTTTCTCTGAGCGCACGCAAAAGATTCTCGAGCCATACGATATGCGCTTCCAGTCTTGCCGATGCGGCTTCTCCCTCTGCGGCAAAACTGCTGCGGAGCGCATATGCATACTCCAGTCTTCCGGTCACAAATGCGATCGCATTCATCACCGAATCGCGATCGGTCGCCATACGGATGTAGTATTGATAATCCGCAACACTCTCCTCTGTTTTTTCACTCGCAAAACTGCGCATGGAAAACGGTAAGAGCCACTCGTAGATCAAAGAAAGTTCTCTCGCCTCATGCACCGTTTCGGTATTCTCGATATGCAAAAGATCCACGATCATCTGCAGATACGGCATAGCCTTGTCTTTATCCGCCGCATACTTTGCCGTCTGTCTGGAGAGCACAAAACCGGTGTAATCGGCTGCCGTCGTTCCGCGGCTCATTGCTTTCTTTTCATATGCCTTATACGATGTATTGCAGGCGGAGATCGCATTATCGATCAAATCCTGCACTTCCTCGTTATCTTCGAAATCCTCTGCCTTGCGGTAATCTTTCATCTTTTCATAGACACGGCCGTGCATCATGCGTCCGTTCTTTGCCGCAGACTGAAGCCCCGTAAGCGTCGGTGCCATACCGAAATTGTCCACCGAATCGGCCAATGCCCGCATTCTGTCGGCTTTCTCTTTGTATTCTGCCATATCGCTTTCCAGCCCGGTGATCGTATCATCCTCGGCTTGGAGCACATCTTCTTGTTCCTTGACCAAATTAAGCGCGGCCAACCAGCTCTCTTTTTGTTTGTCAGCGCGTTCCTGACGCACCTTGCGTTCTTTTTCCAGGTCGGAAGCAAGCGCGGAAAGCAATGCCTGATATTCCGCTTCGGAAGCGGTACGCTTATCTTCGATCGCTTTGATATCGGCCTCGGCTTTCTCCTTTTTCCTCTGAAGTTCCTTCTCTTTGTCCAGATACTTCTCGTTCAATTCTTTTACCAATGCGTCGGCTGTTTCATACGCAGCTTCCATTTCGGAAACATACTTATCAAAGACTTCTTTACATTTCTGATAATCC
>JAILOQ010000138.1 GCA_024690725.1 Lachnospiraceae bacterium | reverse complement strand
AAAAAAGTGCTTGCATTTATCATCGATTTTTAGTAATATAGTCAAGGACGCGCCAAACGCGCCCGGTTATGGCTTGTTGGTCAAGAGGTTAAGACGCCGCCCTCTCACGGCGGAATCAGGGGTTCGATTCCCCTACAAGCTGCGAACAAAAACCCTTGGATGATTCCAAGGGTTTTCTTTTTGCCTTTTCTTATTGTTCTTATTTGCTGTTCTTTCTTCTTGTTCTTTTTCTTTCAGGATTCGCCAAAGAAACTACTTCTTCTCTTCCGTTCCGGCCGTTTCTTTCGATCCGTCTGCTTCTTCCGACTTCGCCTTTTCTTCTTCGATCTTCGCACTTCTCTTTCGTAACCACGGAAGGAAGTTTTCCTTATATATCATGGAAACGATGGCTGCCGAAGGAATCGCCAAAAAGATGCCGACGATGCCCATGAGTTTTCCGCCGATCGTAATGGATGCTAACGTCACGACCGGAGACAGGCCAAGGGAATTGCCGAAGAGCTTCGGCTTTATGATATAGCCGTCGATCAGCTGTAAGACCACGGTAAGGATCAAAAACCATAACGCATCCAATGGATTATTGAGTACCAGGATAAAGGCTCCGATCACAGCTCCGATCACAGGTCCCAGCGTCGGGATCATATTGGTCACACCGACCACAACAGAGATCAGTGCGATATACGGAAGGCCTAAGATCATCATGACGATCGCATTGATCGCACCGACTAAAACCGCCTCAAGGAAATTGTATCCGATGTACCCCAAAAAGATCGTATTACACTTTTTCCAGAAGTCATTGTGACTTACATACTTCTTCTCGCCCAAAAGCGCCTTACGAAATTCGCGAAAGCTTTCGGCCAAGGATTTTTTACCGAGCAGATAATAAATGCAGAGGATCAAACCGATGCCCACATTTACCACACCGGAGCCAAAGCTTTTCGATGCCGTAAGGATCGCGGCGGAGTTTTCGGAAACGTAATCCACCAAAGAAAGAAGCCATGTCTGAATCTCTTCCACCAGTCCTTCCATATCGAGTTTTACAATATTTAATCGATTGATCTGTGCAATGTAACCTTCCAAAACTTCTGCATAAGTATCCCGGTTATCAAACAGATTGGAAAAACTTTCCACAAGACTCGGGACGAGTGCCAAAAAGAACAGCACGATCATCAGTACCACAAAGATCAGTCCCACGACCACACTGAGTGCTCTCTTCGTTTTTTCTTTTTGGACCTTGCCAAAGATCTTCTTTTCACAGAATCTGACGATGGGATCGATGATATAGGCAAGGATCACGCCGATAAAGACAGGTGCCAGCAAAGATAAAATCCAGTGGATGGATCCCACGATCACGGGTACATGGCTTAAGATCATGTAAAAGAACACGCCCATGCAGATCGCGATCCCGTTGGCAAACCATTGCTTTTCAAATAATTTTTTGATTCTTTCCATAGATAATACTCCTTATGTCCAAACTAAACTGCCGATATGGCCGCAGACCATATGCTCACTTCTTTTTGGAAGGTTCTTTTCTTCCTTCCAGCATGAACTTTCGTGCCACATTGATCCCGATTTTAAAGGGAAGCGGACGTAAGGCTTTGTCGGCTTCCACCAGCTTTTCGCGGATCGGGATATGCTGTGGACAATGCTGCTCGCACTTTCCGCACTTCTTGCAAAGGTCGGCAAACGCAGGATCTTTTCTTACGCCCATCATTCTGGCAAATTCAAAGCGTGCCTCCATCTTGCCGTCCGTAAACATATTGTTGTAACTGCTGAAGATCGCGGGAATATCCACGCCGAACGGACAGGGCATACAGTATCTGCACCCCGTGCATCCCACCTTCACCACTTCGCGGATCGCCTCTTTTACGGAAGCAACCAACGCATAATCTTCATCGGTAAAATGACCGACCGTTGCATCCGAAGCGATGCGACAGTTTTCTTCCACCATTTCCACACTGTTCATACCGGAAAGAACACAGGTGACTTCCGGCTGATTCCAAAGCCAGCGAAGCCCCATCTCGGCAGCCGTCCAGCCACGCGGACTTTGTTCGATTTCCTTTTTTGCTTTATCGGGAAGTCCATTGACGAGTTTTCCGCCGCGCAGAGGTTCCATGATGATCACGGGAACCGATTTCTCATATGCCGCCTTCAGACCGGCCACACCGGCCTGCGTGGTCTCATCCAGATAATTATACTGGATCTGACAAAAATCCCAGTCATAATCGTTTAAGATTTCCAAAAACATATCCGTATTTCCGTGATAGGAAAAGCCAATGTTCTTGATCTTGCCCTTCGCCTTCATGTCGGCGATCCACTCTTCGATCCCGAGCATCTTCAGATTTCTCCATGCCTCCACATCAGTCAGCATGTGCATCAGATAATAATCGATGTAATCGGTACGGAGTCTGGATAACTGTTCATTAAAATAAGTATCGATCGCTTCCCGGTTTCTTATCATATACTGGGGAAGCTTTGTTGCGATCGAAATCTTATCACGGATCCCGTTCTTCTCAAAAATCTCACCGATAAGGGCTTCACTTCCGGAATAGATATAAGCCGTGTCGTAATAATTTACACCACGCTCATATGCTGCCATGATCTCCTTCTCGGCTTTTTCAAAATCCAATCCCGTTCCCTTTTTGGTGAACCGCATACAACCGTAACCGAGCAAAGAAATTTCTTTTCCGTTTTTGTCCTGGCGATACAGCATAAATTGTCTCCTTATTTTTTCTTATTTCATTTTCGCTTAGTAAAAAAAGATCTGTTTTCAATAGGTTAACATAAAACTTATGAAACCGCAATTTTTTCTCGATAAAAACATCGCCGTTTTCGAAAAAAAGTTTCCGAAAAAACGGATGGCAAAGCAAAAATAACTTTTAACAAAATTAAGAGCCGATCCGTTCCGCCTGTTTTCAAATTTGCTTCCGGATCTCTCCGAACGCATAACGTGATTTTCTCCGTGCAAGCTCAGGTTTTGATCTTTCGAAAAGCACTTGAGCAGGGACGGAAGAAAGCATAACAGCCAGATAAAAAATACGGTCAAAACCGACCACAATTCCAATCATTCATTATAAAATCAAAAAATTTCCCATGACATCCATGGTGTAACGTAAATCGGAAGGATTCTCACACCACTCCTTGAAACGCTCAGTATTTGGGCATTCCTATGCGACAGATTCGTCATATTTCGATTGTTATTTATTTCGTGTTCCGCCTTGTATTTGTGATTCTTCGACAATACCGTCAAAAGGTCCGGACCACAATTCCGGTACCCGTGGCGGAATCTTTTCCCACGCATCCAAATAGCAAAAAACGAAGTATGATTTAGTCCCTGCCCCGCCGATTTTTTCGTCGCCCGCGTTATTTTAGGGCTTGCAAAACCGATTTTTGAGTTCACCGCGTTATTTTAACGCTTGCATTTTGAAAACCACCCGGGAAACACATCGAAATGTCTTGTATCACCCTCCAAAAGTTGCCGCTTGGTTTCTTTTCCCTTGAGAAAGCAAAAAATCGCCGACAGTTATGTAAACCGTATGGTCGTGCCGACAATTTCAGGATATTTTTAACAAATGTCAAGTCCCCCGTTTACTGACAAGATGTTCAAGATCTCACATCTAATCATATATTAAATTATATATTAACTTTTGTCTTTCTTCTTTTTAGACCATCTGCGTGGCTTACGCTTTGGCCTCTTCCCCTGCTCGGCACGGTAGCTTTGGATCTCTTCCAGAAGCGCCGTGTAATCACGTTCAAACAAAAGGTCATATACCTGCGGCCACAACACTTCGGGCTCCACTCTCTCGATCAGGCACCGCTGCACAAAATCCTTGCTCTTATATGCGTATTTTGGAAGCTCATTTGCGGCAAGCAATTGATTGAGCTCCGGCCGCCACAAAAACGAGATCTGTCTTAGGGGTTTTACTTTTTTATTCGGAAGCGGAGCTCGCAACTCATAAAAATCCATTTTGCCGTCGACCATCTCACAGGTTACGATCCCCCAGTATGCGGGGACATATTCCTTGATATGATGTCCGTGGCTGCTCCCCACGACAACGATATTCTTATTAAAGTACAGGTCGTAATTGCGTACCTGCTCGGAAAGTCTGGTATAGGTATCCGCATCGGATTTGATCTCAATACCGTAGATCCCCTCCGGCGTCACCATCATGACATCCGCTCTTGCTTTTCCCGTCTTTTTTTCTTCAAGAATTCTGACTTTTCCGTATTGTTCTTCCAAATATTCGAACAACGGTTCCCGAATGTCTTTGTCTTTTAACTTCGCCATGTAACGCTCCTTACTTCCTACTCCATCATAACACAATTTTTTTACTTTTCTACACTATATTTTGTTTACATTTCTTTCGATTTACACTATACTTAGTTAGGAAAAATTTATAGATTCAACAGAGCATTTTGGAGGAAAGAAAATGGCACAGAGAAAAGATATTCACAAAGTACTGATTATCGGCTCAGGCCCCATTATCATCGGTCAGGCATGCGAGTTCGACTATTCCGGTACACAGGCTTGTAAAGCACTTCGGTCCTTGGGATATGAAATTGTTTTGGTCAATTCCAATCCGGCTACGATCATGACCGACCCGGAAATGGCAGATGTAACTTACATCGAACCGCTGAACGTAACGAGACTTGAACAGATCATTGCAAAGGAGCGTCCGGATGCACTTTTACCGAACCTCGGCGGACAGTCGGGATTGAACCTTTGCGCAGAGTTAAATAAAGCAGGTGTTTTGGACAAGTACAACGTAAAAGTCATCGGCGTTCAGGTAGATGCGATCGAACGCGGTGAGGACCGTATCGAATTCAAGAATACAATGAATTCCCTCGGTATCGAAATGGCACGAAGCGAAGTCAGCTATTCGGTGGACGAAGCACTTGCCATTGCAGATAAGCTCGGTTATCCCGTTGTTTTGCGCCCCGCTTACACGATGGGCGGTGCCGGCGGCGGACTCGTATATAATAAGGAAGAGTTAAAGACCGTATGCGCACGTGGTCTTCAGGCCAGTATCGTAGGTCAGGTTTTGGTTGAGGAAAGCATCCTCGGCTGGGAAGAATTGGAATTGGAAGTTGTCCGTGACAAAGACGGCAACATGATCACCGTTTGCTTCATCGAAAACGTCGATCCCATGGGTGTACACACCGGCGATTCCTTCTGTACCGCTCCGATGCTTACCATCTCTCAGGATGTTATGGACCGTTTACAGGAGCAGGCCTACAGGATCGTTGAATCCATTCAGGTGATCGGCGGTACCAATGTACAGTTTGCTCACGATCCCAAGACCGATCGTATCATCGTCATTGAGATCAACCCCCGTACCTCCCGCTCTTCCGCTTTGGCTTCCAAGGCAACCGGCTTCCCGATCGCTTTGGTTTCCGCCATGCTTGCAAGCGGCCTTACCTTAAAGGAAATCCCTTGCGGTAAGTACGGCACACTTGCAGATTACAAGCCGGACGGCGATTATGTGGTTGTAAAGTTTGCTCGCTGGGCCTTCGAAAAGTTCAAAGGCGTAGAAGATCATCTCGGTACACAGATGCGTGCCGTAGGTGAAGTAATGAGCATCGGTAAGACTTACAAAGAAGCCTTCCAGAAGGCCGTTCGTTCTTTGGAAAAGGGACGTTACGGACTCGGTCATGTAAAAGATTTTGATACGCTCTCCAAAGAAGAACTGCTTCAGAAAATGATCACACCCTCCAGTGAACGCCATTTCATGATGTATGAAGCACTTCGCAAGGGCGCGACCGTAGATGAGATCCATGAGATCACCAAGGTTAAGAACTACTTTATCGAGCAGATGAAAGAACTCGTCGATGAAGAAGAAGCCTTAGTCGCAAATAAAGGAAACGTTCCGGACGCAGCTGCCTTAAAGCAGGCAAAGCTCGATGGTTTCTCCGATAAATACTTAAGCGAGATCCTTTCCGTAACGGAAGAAGATATCCGCAATGCCCGTGAGAACGCAGGTGTTACCGAGACCTGGGACAGAGTTCATGTGTCCGGTACCGAAAACAGCGCTTACTACTACAGCACCTACCACGGAACCGATAACAATCCGATCACCGATAAGAAGAAGATTATGATCTTGGGCGGCGGTCCGAACCGTATCGGTCAGGGTATCGAATTTGACTACTGCTGCGTACATGCGGCAAAGAGTTTAAAGAAGCTGGGCTTTGAGACCATCATCGTAAACTGCAACCCCGAGACGGTTTCCACAGACTACGATACTTCCGATAAACTCTACTTTGAGCCTCTTACCTTAGAGGACGTACTCAGTATCTACAATAAGGAAAAGCCGGTCGGTGTCATCGCTCAGTTCGGTGGTCAGACACCTTTGAACTTAGCTGCCGATCTGGAAAAATACGGTGTTAAGATCTTAGGTACCTCTCCCGCTGTCATTGACCTTGCAGAGGACCGCGATCAGTTCCGTGCCATGATGGATAAGCTCGGTATTCCGATGCCCGAATCCGGAATGGCTACCACAGTCGAGGAAGCAACCGAGATTGCAAAACGCATCGGTTATCCCGTTATGGTTCGCCCGAGCTACGTTCTCGGCGGACGCGGTATGGAAGTTGTTTACGATGAGGAAAGCATCGCAGATTACATGCGTGCGGCCGTTGGCGTTACACCGGATCGTCCGATCCTGATCGACCGTTTCTTACATCACGCTTTGGAATGCGAAGCAGATGCCATCAGCGACGGAACGCATGCATTTGTTCCCGCCGTTATGGAGCACATCGAGCTTGCCGGTATCCACTCCGGAGACAGTGCCTGCATCATTCCTTCCAAGCATATCAACGCTGAAAACCTTGAGACCATCAAGGATTACACAAGAAAGATCGCCGAAGAAATGCATGTTGTCGGTCTTATGAATATGCAGTATGCCATCGAGGACGGAAAGGTATTCGTTTTGGAAGCAAACCCCAGAGCCAGCCGTACCGTTCCGCTCGTATCCAAGGTATGCGGCATCTCCATGGTGCCTTTGGCAACCGATATCATCACAAACGAACTTACCGGCAGAACTTCACCGGTAGCAGAACTCAACAGCAAGAAACGTACCATTCCTTACTACGGTGTAAAGGAAGCGGTCTTCCCCTTCAATATGTTCCCGGAAGTTGACCCGATCTTAGGACCGGAAATGCGTTCCACCGGTGAGGTACTTGGTATCTCCAATTCGGTAGCCGGAGCATTCTTCAAGGCTGAGGAAGGCGCACAGGCAACCTTACCGACCAAGGGAAGCGTTTTGATCTCCGTAAATCGCAAGGATAAGCCCGAGGTTGTTGACGTAGCCCGTTCCTTCCATGAGGCAGGCTTCAAGATCTTGGCAACCGGTACGACCTGCGATCTCATCGCAGAGAACGATATCCCGGTAGAAAAGGTGAACAAGCTTTACGAAGGCCGTCCGAACATCCTGGATCTGATCACCAACGAAGAGATCCAGCTGATCGTCAACACGCCGATCGGTAAGGACAGTGCACACGATGACAGCTATTTGAGAAAAGCTGCGATCAAGGGCAAGATCCCTTACATCACTACCATGGCAGCCGCTAAGGCAGCCGCTGAAGGTGTTCTCCATGTCAATAAGCACGGCACAAGTGCTGTAAAGAGCCTTCAGGAATGGCATAAGATGATCGAGGAAAACTAAACTCCGGTCAAAGAACAACGTAAAAAACTCCGTTGCATTGCAACGGAGTTTTCTTTTTCTCACCCATATGCTTTTTAAGAAGATCCTCCCATAAAGTCGAAGAGCGAGATCTGGTTGGACTCCGGGATATCTCCCAACAGTCCCATCTCATCCATCTTATCTGCGATCGTTCTGGAAATCTTTCCTCTCTCACACAGATCGTCTTTCGATAAGAACGGTCCGTTCTTGGCCGCCTCCATCAAGGATTCCGCAGCCTTGTCGCCCATGCCGTCAATACTGTTAAAGCTCGGCATGATCTTCCCGTCTATGATCGTAAACAGTCTGGAATGCGCACGGTACAGATCGATCGGCATGAACTCATATCCACGCGCATACATCTCCTGTACGATACGAATATCCTTTAATATGTTATCATCCTTCTTTGCCTTATCCTCTTCCGACGGATTCAAAAGGGCATCCAGCTCCGCTTCCATACGCGTTCTTCCCTGACACATCTTCTCATAGGAAAAACCGGAGGCACGGATACTGAAATAGGATGCATAATACGCCAGCGGGTAATTTACCTTAAAGTATGCCACACGCCAGGCCATCATAACGTAGGCGGCCGCATGCGCCTTCGGGAACATATACTTGATCTGCTCACAGGACCAGATATACCAATCGGGCACATCATGCTCGCGCATCATCTCCGACCACGCGGGCCACTGCTTGCATTTTCCTTTGGCAACCTTTCCTTTTCGGACATTCTCCATGATCTGGAAGGCATCTCCCTCGGGCAGTCCTTTGTTGATCAAATATACCATGATATCGTCACGGGTACAGATCGCCGTGGAAATCGTTGCTTTTCCTTCCTGGATCAGCGTCTGCGCATTGTTCAGCCACACATCGGTACCGTGACTAAGCCCGGAAATACGGACAAGGTCCGTAAAACATTGCGGCTTGGTATCCAAAAGCATCTGGATAACGAAATCCGTACCGAACTCCGGAATTCCCATGGAACCCAGCTTACAACCGCGGATCTGATCCGGGGTAACGCCCAGTGCTTCCGTGCTCTGAAATAACGACATCACGTCCTTATCATCCAACGGGATCGATACGGGATCCACACCCGTCAGATCCTGTAACATACGGATCATGGTCGGATCGTCGTGTCCGAGTATGTCAAGCTTTAACAGGTTATGATCGATCTTATGATAATCAAAATGCGTTGTTACGATATCCGTCTCCATGTCATTGGCCGGATGCTGCACGGGGGTAAAAGAGTTGATCTCCTCTCCCACCGGAAGCACGACAATACCTCCCGGATGCTGACCTGTGGAACGACGGATCCCTACGATACCGTTCTTTAACCGGTCGATCTCACAACCTCTCTTCGGAATGCCCCGCTCTTCAAAATATTTCTTTACAAAACCGTAAGCGGTCTTCTCTGCCAACGTACCGATGGTACCGGCACGATACGTTTGTCCCGCACCGAAAATAACCTCGGTATATTTATGGGCCTTCGACTGGTATTCACCGGAGAAGTTCAAGTCGATATCCGGCTCCTTATCTCCCTTAAATCCGAGGAAGGTCTCAAACGGAATATCGAAACCGTCCTTGACCAGCGGCTTTCCGCATTTGGGACAGATCTTATCGGGCATATCACAGCCCGCCATACCGGAATACTGCTTTACTTCCGGTGAATCGAAATCGTAATAAAAACAATTCGGACAACGGTAATGCGCGCTTAAGGAATTTACTTCCGTGATACCTGCCATATTGGCAACGAAACTCGATCCTACGGAACCACGGGAACCTACCAGATACCCGTCTTCCACGGATTTCCACACCAGCTTCTGTGCGATGATATACATAACCGCAAAACCGTTGCTGATGATGGCATGCAGTTCTTTTTCCAGTCGTTTCTCAACCACCTCGGGAAGGTCGGGCCCGTAGATCTCATGTGCCTTATTGTAACAGATCTCCGTCAGCATCTCATCGGAATGCGGAATGACGGGCGCACTCTTGTCGGGGCGCACCGGTGAAATGGACTCGATGCAATCCGCGATCAGATTGGTATTCGTGATAACGACTTCCTTTGCCTTGTCGCTTCCGAGGTAGGAAAATTCTTCCAGCATCTCTTCCGTCGTACGGATATAAAGCGGCGAAGGATACTCATCGTTCATGCCTTTTCCCGACATGATAAAAGAACGATAGATCTCTTCCTCCGGGTCGATGAAATGCGCATCACAGGTGGCAACCACCGGCTTATGCAGGGCTTCACCGATCTTTATGATCTTTTTGTTGATCGCACGAATGTCTTCATCGGAATTGATATTCTCGATACGTTCGGAAGTGATCATAAAGCGATTGTTTGCAACCGGCTGGATCTCCAAATAATCATAAAAGCTTGCGATCTTATATGCTTCCTCATCGCCGCGGTTCTCCAACAGCGACTGGAAGAGTTCACCGGCTTCACAGGCACTTCCCAAGATCAGCCCTTCCCTGTACTTCATCAAAAGACTCTTCGGAATACGGGGCTTGCCGTGGAAGTACTTCAAATGCGAAGCACTCACGAGTTTATATAAGTTGATGCGTCCCACTTCGTTCTTGGCCAAAATGATGATATGGTTCGGACGCATACGTTTGATATTGTCAAAGTTATCCTTGGCTAACAGGTTGATATCCTGTAATTTCTTGACCCCTTTTGCCTCTAACATCGGCAAGAACCGAAGGAAGATCTCTGCAGTCGCTTCCGCATCCTCCACGGCACGGTGGTGATTGGCCAAGGTGATCTTAAAGGTCTTTACCAGAGCATCCAGATTATGACGTCCCTGGTTCGGCAAAAGGATACGGGCGATCACCATGGTATCCAGATACGTCGGAGGATTGGGAAGTCCCTGACGTTTACAATTTTCCTTAATAAAGCCGGTATCAAATCCTGCATTGTGAGCCACCAGCAAACAGCCTTCACAAAACTTAATAAATTCCGGAAGCACGACATCCAAGGTCGGCGCATCCATGACATCCTCATCCCGGATGGATGTCAGCTGCGTAATGCGATATGGGATCGGCACCTTCGGATTGACAAAGGTGGAATACCGGTCCACGATCTCTCCGTGACTGACCTTAACCGCACCGATCTCAATGATGGTATTGTCGATCGGCGAAAAACCGGTCGTCTCAATATCGAATACAACATAGTCTTCGTCCAGATCGTAATCTTTCGGGTTCACTACAGGCTGCTTTAAGTCATCAACAAGATACCCTTCCACGCCGAGAATGAGTTTGAAGAATTTCTGCCTGTCGGCTTCGATCCCCTCTTCCTTACAGCGCTTTTGCTCCGCATCCCAAAGATCGCACCAGTCGTGGAACACATCCGCAAGGGCGGTCACCACACCGTGATCCGTGATCGCGATCGCTTTGTGTCCCCATTTATAAGCCCGCTTCATGATGGCGACCACATCGGATACACCGTCCATGTCGCTCATCTTGGTATGGCAATGCAGTTCCACGCGCTTTTGGGGCGCATCATCCATGCGTTCCGTTTTAAAACTCGGGATCTTCTTGATCGTCAATCCGCGGCCGCTGATCACGATATCATGATCGAAGGTATCCAGATTGACATTTCCGAAGACCTTGACAAACATCCCGGTCTTCAATTTCCCCAATACCTCTTCGGACTCTTCCTTGGGAATAAAAAACTTCACAACAATGGAATCGGTGTAGTCCGTAACAACACAGATACACAGCACCAGTTCCCGTTTGGTGATATCTCTGGTTTCCATGCTGACGATCTCGCCATGCACATAAACATCACCCATTCCGTCAAAGAGTTCGTTGATCTTCGTCAGATCTCCGTCCATCGAATGGAAACCGTAAATAACATCCTTATCTTCCGAACGACGCTTGGTGACGCTCTTTCCCTTCTTGGAAAACTTCTCAAGCGTACTTTCCTTGCGCTTCGTATTCTTCGACTCGTCCGAAGACGCGGCACCGCCTTCGACTTTCGCCGATACCGTCTCCTCCTGCGGTGCATCCTGCGCCGTTTCGCCGTTCTCTTCCTTATCTGCCAATCCCGGAACTTCTTCCGTCACAAAGATACGCGAACTGATCTCTTTGATCTGACGCTTGATGCGGCGTTCCGCAAGCGTATCGATATCATCGCGTTCCTTCGCCTTATATGCGATGGATACGGAGACACCGATCCCGCAACGCTCTTCGAACACACCCTTGATATACGCGATCAGATCCTCTTCGATCGAGTGAAACGGCAGCATATCATCCGCCTTGACCAAAATATGATGCTCGTCCGAAAAAGACACCTCCGCACCATGAAACATACTGTACATGACGGGACTGACCTTTTTCAATTCAAACAGCATGCTTTCGTAATACTCTTTAAACAGATATTCCGGGGTATACTGCTCGGAAAGATCGAAGTGTTCAATGATATTGACATCGATCTTGAAATCCGGAAACAACTGCTCGCACATCACCTGTTCTACGTCCGCCAGATCCTCTCGCCCGATCACGCGATCGGCAGTAATATAGATATTTAATTTATCTCTCCGCTTGGAGGAGCCGATCTGAGATACAACAACTCCATCCACGGCTTCTCTTAATTCATCCTTCAGTTTAAGCGTCGGAAATACTTCTAAAAACGCTTTCCCATCCATAAAAACACATCCAATCTATTTGCTGTCCGGCCAATTCTCAAGTTCGTCCTTTAGGGTATCCAAAAGATCGGCTTCCGGAACCTTTCGTACCACTTCGCCCTTCTTGATCAAGAGGCCCACACCGTCACCGCCGGCGATCCCGATATCCGCTTCCTTCGCCTCTCCCGGACCGTTTACCACGCAGCCCATCACGGCAACCTTCAGATTCAGCTCCATCGTCTCGACCATCTTTTCCACCTTTTCGGCCAGGCCGATCAGGTCGATCCTGGTACGTCCGCAGGTCGGACATGCGATCACTTCCACTCCTTTGTGATACAGCCCCAGGGAACGCAAAATGATCTTCGCCGAGCGGATCTCCTCTACCGGGTTCCCGGACAAAGAAACACGCATCGTATCACCGATCCCTTCATGAAGAAGGATGCCCAGTCCGACGGAAGACTTGATATTGCCTCCGTATACCGTACCCGCCTCCGTGATACCGATATGCATCGGATAATTTGACTGCTTCACCAGTATTTCATGCGCTTTCACACAGATCGGAATATTGGAAGATTTGATACTGATGACCAGATTGTCATAGTCTTCCTCTTCGATCATATGAACCTTATCCAGCGCGCTTTCCACGATCCCTTCCGCGGTAACGCCGTGATATCTGTCCACGATGTCCTTCTCCAAAGAACCCGCATTTACTCCGACACGGATCGGAATGTTACGTTCCTTCGCTACCTTCACAACCGCCTGCAGCTTCTCTTTTCCGCCGATATTTCCGGGATTGATGCGGATCTTATCCGCCCCGCACTCCATCGCGGCGATGGCCATTTTATAATCGAAATGAATATCCGCAACCAAGGGAATATGAATCTGTTTTTTGATCTCGGTCAGCGCCTTCGCAGCCTCCTCGGTCGGTACCGTGCAACGGATCACGTCGCATCCCGCTTCCTCCAGTTGAAGGATCTGCCGAACGGTTGCTTCCACGTCTTCCGTCCTGGTATTGGTCATGGACTGGATCAGGATCGGATTGCCTCCTCCGATCACCTTATCCCCGATCTTTACGATTTTTGTTGTGTCTCTATGCATAGTCTCCTCCGATCACGACCCGAAAATTCCGTCAAAAAAACCGACCTCACAAAAGCGTCGTCTACATCATACTGTATCACAGAACATGCCTTCATACAAGACCTTGCGAACGCCTTAAAAACGTTGAAAACCGCTAATGATTAGCCTTTGCGGACCGTATCGGATTTTGTATTTTTTATGGTCTTTTTACCTCCTTGATCTTTAGGGACTGAAAGCAAACACCGTTTCCTCCTTTTCCCAATGCATCCGACTTTGTCGTGACATACACGGTTTCCGCCGTAAGATCCGATCCGTCTTCACAGACCACAGCCTGCGCTCCGTTTGACCACTCCGTTTCATAAATGGATTCCGGCTGCGTCCCTTCCCGGAAAAAGAACGTCGCACTCACGATCAAGACGATCGCCAATACCATGGTCGTCAGTAACCCCGATTGAAATAAACGTTTCATATCCATAATGTAATAACACTCCTTTCCCTTCCGATCTTTTCTTTGTCCCGCATGTCCCGGGATGGGTTTACATTGCTTCAGTTCCTCATACATCTCCACGGCGGTTTGATACCCGAACGCGGGATCCAAACGCGTAGCTTTTTGCATGATCTTCGCCGTTTCCGGGCAGATATGACGGATGTTCGCCTTTTGATCCTCGATCCCACTCATCGGACCGACACCGGTCAGCATTTCATACATCAATACCCCCAGTGCATACGCATCCCGGTACGGAAGATCAAAACAACCTTCCGCCGCCGGCGTATAACCGACCGTTCCCGTGACTCTCTGGTTCTTCGCTCCGCAGACAAGGACGGAACCGAAATCGATCAGGCTCACCTTCCCCTTCGCATCGATCATCAGATTCTGCGGCTTCAGATCTCCGTATACGTACTGCGGTACATGCCCGTGAAAGGCCTGCAACACCGCGGAAATCTGCAATGCGATATCCACCGTCTCCTGCTCCGTGAGCCTGCCGCGCCGCTTCATATACCGATCCAGCCGCTCCCCTTCGACAAACTCCATGACCACGGCATACTGCCCCTCGTATTCTCCGCAATCGAGCAGATACGGAAGCGAATGCCCACCGAATTCCTTTAGGATCCGCACCTCCGTTTCGGCTTCATCCGTGGCTTCTTTGTACAGCTTGATCACACATCGCTGCCCGCTGTTTCGCTGGCGCGCCAAAAACACCCTGCCCTGCGCGCCTTCCCCCAGGCCCTCGATGAGATCGTATCTGTCCTTTAATTGCATACTACACCTCCTTACCGTCAGACCGACGCCTGCGGAAATACCCAAAGCGCGGAAATATTGTCCGTTTCTCCCTGCCGCATCGCCCGATCGGAAAGCGCCCGTAATCTCCGCTCAAGCACCGCTTCCTTTTTGGCGCCCATCACATGCAGACTCCTGCTGACCGTCTGTTCATCCTGCGTTTTGTAAAATCCGTCACTGCAAAACAGAAATGATTTCGTTCCGATCCGCCCCGTCTTCCCGTCCGGTTTCCACTCCGGATTGCAGCCCACGCACTTGCTGACGCCTTTGCCGTTCCCATGGTCTTTGGTCAGCCGCCTGATGCGCACGTTCCTCCCCTTCCTTCCCGGAAAAAGAACGTGATCGGCCAGCGCATAGCATCTGCTGTCGCCTAAATGAAACAGATAATACCTGTCGCGATAAAAAATACAAAGAACCGCCGTAGTCCCATAGGTAACCCGCTTTAGCCGCATTCTCTCAAACAGCATCCGGTTCACATCCCGGAACAGGCGATGTACCTTGGCTCTTATCATCGTTCCCAGCTCTCGGGGAGAACGTTCTTTGCCCAGGATGCTCCGTAACAGCTCCCGCTCATACCAAAGCTCCGCTTCCTTCAAAAACAAATGGGACGCTTCATCTCCGCCCTGCGTTCCGCCCATTCCGTCGCAAAGCACCGCCATGGCCAAGACCCCGTTCGACAAAAGGGTAGCCTTAAACAAGAGGGCATCCTCCATGCGGCTGCGCCTGCCCTGCTCAAATACATATCCGATCTTCATGTTTCCTTCTTCCTTCACAACTCGCAAACAAAAGCGAATGCGCGCAAAAAACGATCCTCCCGTACTGCAGATCCCACATCAAATCTAAAATAAAATGGAAAATTACCCGGTATCCGGGTGCGACGACTGTCGCAAATAGAAAGTAAATTAAGAATAGCAAAAACTCCCGAAGATTGCAAGAGCAAAATTCGGGAGCTACATTATGTTAACTAATTTAAACCCGCCGCTATATAGTTATGTAAACTAGAGCCACGAGCCCTATGCCGGATCATATAATTGTGAAGCCGACATCAACCGCCGGTCACAACACGAACGATATCGTTATACATGACGACTACCATGAGGATCAAAAGCAGAACAAAGCCCACGAGATTGATGATGCCCTCTTTTTCCACGGGCAAAGGCTTTCTTCTGACCAGTTCCACGAGCAGCAACAAGATCCGTCCGCCGTCTAACATCGGCACGGGAAGCAGGTTTAAGACACCTAAGTTTGCGGACAGCAGGATCATGAAGTTTAACATGTTGATCCAGACATAAAAGGCGCCGTCCGTCTTGGATTCGGTGTAAATGTCGGATACCGTATCCGCCATGCCGACAGGCCCCGAAAGGTCCTTCACACCGGCGCGCCCGGTAAAGAGCATTCCCAAGCTCTTAAATGTCATATCGATCCAGTATTCCACCTCGTAAAAGCTGTATTTCACGACAGAAGCCGCATCGACCTTGGTGTATCCGCTCTGTCCGATGATCCCGTAATAATACCGGCCTGCTTTTTCGTCATAGATTGGCGTTATGTCAACCGCATGAAGACTTCCGTCCCGCTCATAGGTCACATGCACCGTCTCTCCCTGATTGAGCATCGCTTCCAGGGAAACCTCACGGAAAATATGGATCTTCTTATTGTTGATCTTTACGATCACATCGCCTTCCTGCATACCGGCAGCTTCTGCTGCACCGCCTTCGCTTACACCCGAAAGGATCGGCATATCCACACCCAGACTTCCGATGATGATCAGCGAAGCCACAAAGGCCAAAATAAAGTTAAAAAACGGCCCGGCCACCAGCGTTGCAAGTCTTGCCCAGACCGAAGCCTCGCGAAATGCACAGCCGTAATACTCCTCATCTTCCGCTTCGTTTTCCGGGTTGATCGAAGCATCCATAACACTCGCATTTACGGATTCCGCCGTAGTCTCTTTCCCGGGGGCGTCTGTCTTCTTTTCCTCTTCATCCGCATAGTATTCTTCCTCGCCTTCGAAGACGCACGCGCCACCCAAAGGGAGCAGCCGC
The DNA here is from genome assembly GCA_024690725.1 of Lachnospiraceae bacterium. Taxonomy (GTDB): domain Bacteria; phylum Bacillota; class Clostridia; order Lachnospirales; family Lachnospiraceae; genus UBA2882. The sequence goes on along the minus strand of JAILOQ010000138.1, from coordinate 2,047 downwards.
AACGAATATTTCGTTCCCTTCCGGGTAAAAGAAACCAGGGCCGGCCCCATGCCGACAAAGAACTCCTTTACACGGATGCCGCAGCTTCTGGCCACGATAAAGTGCCCGAATTCATGCACGACAACGATAACGAAAAATATGATAAAAAACCAAATGATTCCCACGCTTATTTCCTCTTGTCTATTTCTTCATAGCACCAGGCTTCGGTCGCTAAGATCTCGTCCAAGGACGGATCGGCGATGACCGAATGCTTTGCCATAGTCTCACCGATGATCTCGGCGATCTCCAAAAAGTGGATCTTATCCTTTAAGAACAAACTGACCGCACGCTCATTTGCCGCATTGAACACCGTCGGCATGCTCCCGCCTTTTCGAAATGCCTCATACGCCAACTTCAAGCCTTCGAACGTATCGATATCCGGCTTCTCAAAGGTCATCTGACCAAGCGAAAAGAAATCCACATTCTCACCCGCGATCGGCCTTCTGTCCGGATAAAACAGCGCATAGGCGATCGGAAGCTTCATATCGGGCGTGCCGAGTTCCGCCATGATCGCATGATCCGTATACTGTACCATGGAATGAATGATGGACTGCGGATGCACCACAACCTGAATCTGATCCGGCGTCGCGTCAAACAGCCATCCCGCTTCCATGACTTCGAGTCCTTTATTCACAAGGGTCGCGGAGTCGATCGTGATCTTCGCTCCCATATCCCAATTCGGATGCTTTAAGGCATCTTCCTTTGTCTTCCCTGCGAGTTCCTCCTTCTTTTTCCCGCGGAACGGTCCGCCCGAGCAGGTTAAGAGGATCTTATCCATGCGCTTTTTCGGATTCCCATGCAGGGACTGAAAGATCGCACTGTGCTCGCTGTCAACGGGAAGGAGTGACACCCCATGTTCTTTGACCAGGGGCATGATCAGATGGCCTGCCGTAACCAGGGTTTCTTTGTTCGCAAGCGCAATGTCCTTGCCTGCCTTGATCGCCTCGATCGTGGGACGGATGCCGATCATGCCGACCACCGCCGTAAGGACCACGTCGGCCTCTTCCATCGTACAGACCTCGATCAGTCCGTCCATACCGGAAAGCACCCGGATATCCGTATCCGAAAGACGTGTGGCAAGATCCTTTGCCGCCGATTCATCAAACATTGCGATCGCTTTCGGCGCATACTTTCTCGCCTGCGCTTCCACTTTTTCGGCACTGCGATTCGCCGCAAGCGCCAGAACATGCAATTCTTCGGGATATTCATCCACGATCTCCAATGTCTGCGTTCCGATAGAGCCCGTAGAGCCGAGTAACACCAAGTTTTTCATAAGCCCACCTTAATAGATCAACAGCACCAGATAGTAGATAAAAGGAGCTGTAAAAAGAACACTGTCAAATCGATCCATGATCCCGCCGTGACCGGGGATCAGATTTCCGTAATCCTTCTGTTCAAAGTCGCGCTTTAAGGCCGATGCCGTCAGATCGCCGATCTGGCTGAAGAGCGCTCCGATCGCGGATACCAGCGGAAATGCCCAGTACATATACTCAAGCTTTACCCCCAGATACGTCAAAACAAGGGCATAGAGCCATCCGACAAGGGCCGCTCCGAAAATACCGCCTATGGCACCTTCCACCGACTTCTTTGGGCTTAAAACGGGTGCCATCTTGTGCTTTCCGAAGAGCGAACCGAAGATGTATGCCGCCGTATCACAAACCCACGAACAGATAAAGATCATCCACGCAAAATATGCGCCGTGATCGAGCATTCTCGTATAATACCAAAAGCTTAACAGTACCGGCGGATACGTCATGGCAAACAACGTTCCCACGATCTGTGAAGCATGATATTTCGGGAAGTTTAACACATACACGATGAAGATGCAAAGGTATCCGAATACCAGCACCATCATGCAAAAAAACGGTGCACCGTACTGTGGCGCCGCGGTTCCCGCATAGGCTCCCACATAATACAAAACGATAAAAAGCCCTGCGATCACTTCCGGCAGATTGAGTTTTTCGTTTTCTCCGTGCACCTTTGTGACCTTCGCAACCTCATAGGCCGC
>JAILOQ010000120.1 GCA_024690725.1 Lachnospiraceae bacterium | reverse complement strand
TTCTCTTCTTTTTTCTCTTCTTTTTTCTCTTCTTTTTTCTCTTCTTTCTTCTTCTGATCCTGCCCGCCGTTTAACACATTATCGATGGATTGCACCACCGTATTCTGGATCTTTTCGGCCGCTTCATCGATCGCGGCATTGATACTCGCCTCCATATCCAGACACTGCTGATAGATCGTTTCACGATTCTCCTCAAGCATGCTGCGGATCTGATCTGCGATCTCCGTTACCGATCCCGCTTTGATCGCCAGGCGCATCGGCGCATCGATCTGTGCGTAAATAGTGTCAAATGCCTGTTTTACGGAATCCCGGAATGCAGCACCTTCATCCATGATCGGCATCGTATCGAGCGTTTCATCCAACAGCTTCGGATCCATCAGATAATACGCTATGGACTCCGCATTTTCGGAGATCACGCGCATCATACGCTCTCCCGGATCCATGATCGTAGCATCCTCAATATAGGTATCCTTGGAGAAAATAAGATCGGCGAAGAGATTGCGCAGTCTGTCCTGACACTCCACCCTTTGCTCGGTCAACGTCAACTCGTTTGCTTCGCGATTCGCTTTGAACCACTTGCTCTGAAGCTCCCCTCGCTCCGTCTTCAGCTTATTTAACTCTTTTTCGAGTTCCTGCATCTCGGGACTTTTTTCTTTGAGATAATCGGAAAATTTCTCTTCCAGATTTCCGAAAAAGCTCCAGATGCCGCCCGTTTCTTCTTTTGTTTCTTCTTTTGTCTCGCCCTTCTCCTTCTTCTCGAGCGCCTTTTGTTCTTCGATCTTTGCTTCTACTTCCGCCAGACGTTTCTCGATCTCGTCCATCTGCGCGTCATAGCGTTTTTTCTCCTCGCGCTCGGCTTTGCGCTTTCTCGCTTCCTCTTCCTTCTTTGTGATGTTCTCTAACCCGGTCACCTTCTTGGAAGCGGAGACTTCTCTGTCGTTGGCGATCTCTTCATCCCGCTGCTTTTTGAGGATCTCCATCGCTTCGAGACCTTCTTCGTTATTGACCTGCGCATGCTCGGAATCCATCGAACGCACCATTTCGCGCAGACGGATCACATCTTTGTTTGTGAGATACGCAGGATCTTTTTTATCCCGCTGATCGGTTTTTTCTTGTCCGATCGCCACCATATCGAGACGCTTCATATACGTCGTCGGAATGTTCTTAAAATAGTCCTTGTCAAACCCGGGCATCTTCTCGCGCATCAGGTTCAGGTATTTTTCACGCTGCAGTCCCACGGTTAATTCCGCCATGGAAGCTAACAGTTCGGCACTTAATTTTGCACGTTTTTCGAGCGCACTTTGATAATCCGCTTTCTTTTCGAAATCATTTCGGAAAACGGGCTTTGTCGTAAAATATTCCTCGCCGCGCAAAAGAAGATCGAGTCGTTCATCGATCTTTTTGACCTCATCCGGATCCGCTACAATGGCACGTTGTTTCAACAGATTATCATAGACCGCATTAAACTCACTCTCGATCTCTTCGGGAAGGTCATACTCTCTGATCATAGGATCTGCACGAAGGATATTTGCACGGATCGATACCTCCGCTGCCACTCTCCCTTCGGTTTCTTCTTCCCTTGTATCGCTGTAATTTTCGACGAATTCCTTGATCTCTTTCACGTCCATATCACCGTTTGCGGCATGTGTCGCAAGCGTGCGGACCAAAGAGGTCGGAATACGGTTAAAGAACACCGTCGGCATCTTGGTCTTTTTCTCCAGACTGGCCAAAGAAAGGTTTCTTAACTGCACCAGTTCTCCGACATTCGTCTTTTTCAGATCGACACCTTCGAAGGTATCCAAAATATCGGCGGTATTTTCAGCGCCGTAAATCTGCTCATTGGAGACGATATCCATCTGCAGGGCGCTGCAGATCGCAAGGGCTCCCGCATCGAGACTGTATTCGTGTCCGTCATAGCGTACGGTCAGATTGTTCTTTTCATCCTGCACAAAAAGAAGGCCCATGCCGTGAAATTCCATTTCTTCCGACTGAATCTCACCGTCCTTGAACCCGCGCAGCACCTTCTGCATTTCCACGATCTCCGGTGCTTTGAATTTTCGTTTTTTCTTCTTCAGGATATCTACAGACGTTACTTCTCTTCGAAGCATGGATACGATATCCGCCAGTTCCGTATCTTCCTTTGGCTCCTCGCGGACGCGTTCGGCCTGTTCTCCCTCGCCGTCATTGGCTTCGACCAGATGAAAGGTTTTGTGGAACTCAGCCAGACGAAGCAGATCTTCCAGCTTCTGTCCCTCCATAAGTGCCGGCTTTGCCTTACAGATCACACTTGCAGTGGCAAGGAGCTTAGACTCTTCGATCAGGCGTTCCAGGTTCAGCTCAACCTGTCTTTTTCTCTCCTGTCCCGTCGAATATCCGGGATCCTTCGTATGCACATAGACCCGGCACGCTTTGATCGCATCGGCATATGCATCCTGTGCTTTGGCGATCCGTTCCGGTGTCATCTCTTTTTCTTCTTCGAGCATACGTTCCACGACAAGGATCGTATTCTTCACCTTTGTCATCTTCTTACTGTCGCCGCCGGTCTTTTTCTTGTTCACGAGCAAATGTGCCCGATCGCGGTTTCGGCGCATCTCGAGTTTGAAACGATCCTCATCGGTGATCTCTACATCCTCTTTTTGAAACAGACGCTCGATAAAGGAAATCTCACTTTCCGTCTTGGACATGTTATGAGGATTGTTCGCATTCATCAGTTCGCGCGTACTCATCTGATGTGCGTACATCGGCTGCTCCTGAAGGATCTCAGAAATCTTCTGCTGATCTTCCTGCTTTTCCTGCCTAAGGAATTCTTCCCTCTCGATATTCAAAAATCCGTTTGCCGTTTCCATTCCTTCCATACGCAGTTCCTCTTTCGTTCAGGGCTTATCTATACTTCTCCCTGTCCCAAGTCAAATTCATCATACGCGTCATCATACGTATCGTAATAATCGTCATAATCGGGCTCTAAGTCATAATCCCCTACCTGAGCCACAAAAAATCTTCCCTTGTTGTGCTTCTTGGGGATGATATCCTCCAAAAACAGCATCAGCATGTCCTTGTCCTTCGACCGTTCCATGGTCCGTAAGGAAATGTGCAAGATCGCATGCGGAGAATACTTTTTCTTAGCCGCCTTTAGGCTTGCGGCAACCATTCCGTCGGTTTCTTTGCTGTTTCCCATCTTCATGTATACCGGATAGAGCTTTCCGCCCGCATACTGGATCAGGAGCGCAGCGCTCACCCCGTTTTTCCCCATAACAACAAAACTGAGGTCTTCTTCCAAAAGATCCGAATGCGTTCCCACCTTATAAAGAGACCATGCATCGGCTTGTTCGAGATACTCTGTAACCTTACGTTTCTCTCCGGACGGAAGCGCGGAAAGCGGATACAAGGACTTCATGCCAACCTCCGCATCTTCCAGCACACCTTCTTTGTCCAGGTCACGCAGCATTCCTTCCCATTCGCCAAACACTTCTACCGCATCGTGAAATAAGCGTTCCCGGAAGAATTCCGGAGCTTGGGGATTGACACGCACCGCTTCGGAACTCACATAAGCATAGAGTTCGTCGTACCCGCCTTCTTTTGCCACGTCAAAGGCCGCATCCAATAACAATTCGCCGATCCCGTTGTCACGTACTTCGGGACGGACCGAAAGCCATTCGATCACCGGCCGGTCCTTGTAAATGGAACCGACCAAAAGGGCGTACGGAAGGGCGATGTTCTCGTCCTCGATCTCCTCGACCACGCCGAGTGCGAAATATCCGGGAATGTCCAACCGGTCCGCGATAAAAAACGGGTCAATATCCGGAAAGCACTCAATCTGTTCTTTTGTCAACTGTATAATTTTCACTGTTTCTCCTCACTGCTCTTTGCAGATTTTTATGGTACAGACATTACATCATCTTGGAATACTTATTCAGTTTCCGCAAGCCGACGCGCAGGAAGGCATCTCCGGAATTCTGCGTGATCACGTCACTCATGACACCGTAGAAATTCTGCGTTTCCGTTTGTCTTGCACGTTGAAACTGAAATTGCCCCACCAGCATTTTATCGATTTTTTCCTGGGACGCGAGCTTATAATACTTCTCAAATTCCGTATACTCCGGTCCCATTAAATTCAAAGCTCCTCCTTTGTCAACCTCGTCCCTTAATGCCTTATAACTGTCTTTGAGCTGCTTGTCATATTTTCCGCCGCATAAGGCTTCGATATGCTCCATCTTCTCTTCGTCACCGCCCGGGATTATTGCATCATCGTCCACAAAATTATTGCCCCGACGACTATCTGCAAACCAATTGGCTTTACTATCTATATCATTCCTTTTTGCCCTATACGCATCTAAAAACTCATTTTCCTTAGCCTGCACTCTTTGACGATAAGCATCCTTATCTTCCTGCGGGGCATTCTTTGCGGGTTTTTTCTTTCTCTCATCGCAATATTCCAGATAGAGTTTATACGTGATATCCTCCTCCTTTATCTCATCTAACAATTCTTTCATGCCTGCCGGGTTATAGTTTTTTAACAAGGGCTCTGCTTTTTTATTGAATTCCTCCAGATAATTGGTTCCCCTATTTGCCCTAAGATGTTCTAAGAACCAAGCAAATTCGTTCTTTTGGAATTTCTCAAGATTTCTTTTTAACTGTCTCGCTTTTTCCTCACCTTTCAGAGACTTTAAGCTATCCGACACTCCCAGTTTCTTATAGTCTGCCATGATTTCATCCGCTTCGGTCGTCATCTCCGGTAAATGCTTCCATTTAAACAGTTCGATATCTTCATCACTTTCTTTATGCAGATCTTCCAGTACTTCCTGCTCATTCAGATAGCCGAGAGAAAATTTCACATCCTTCATATATCTGAACTGCTGATTCGGCTTAATGAGGTTCTTCCTTCTCACTTGCACTGCAGCAAACAATGGCGGCGTAAAAGCACTCTGACTCGCAATGACCACACCATCCGGAAGCATATTGAGTGCGATGACATCTTCTACCAATTCATCATCCAGTTTTTCCATCTCATCCATTGCATTCTGCAAACGGATCTGACACTGGGAAAAATTGTAGATCGCGGCCGGAAGCTGGAAACCGATCTCCTGCGCCCGCATTAAGACTGTAGCGATGCGGGTTCCTGCGGATTCTTTATTTCCCAGAAGGAAGGTGTTCTCGACCACTTTTCGAAGTTTATCCTTGTTCTTTTCGGTAAACTCCGGATCCGTTGTTCCGAGCAGTTTAAGATATCCGTTATAGAAATCATTGGCATCTCCTGCCGCCGCAGCGACCATCATACGCGTGATCTCTTCTTTTTGCGCTTTTTCAAGCTTCGTCACGTTACCGAAGTCGATGACTGTCAGTCCTTCATCCGAGACCATGATGTTTCCGGCATGCAGGTCTCCATGATAGAAGCCTTCCCCGAAAATACCTTCTTCCACCCACTTGTTTGCGAGTTCGTCCATGTATGTAAAACGCTTTCTGAGCTGCCTGATCTTCTCGCACATTTCCGCGCGAAGCTGTTCATAATCATGATATTCCGTAATCGACATCTCATAGTCCTTTTTCATGATCAGCCGGCCGTCTTTTGTCCTATCCAGGTAGTTCCGCTTGATCGAACCCATGTATTCGCGCAATTCTTCCAGATACTGATCCACCGTGATCCCGGGTGCTTTTTCGATCACCATGGAATTGGCGGTGGAATCCACCATCTTATCCGTCTTCATGCTCTTAACATGACTTGTCTTCTTTTTGTTTTTGAAGGGTTTATCGTATACCTTCCCCAATTCCACATTATGCGTTTCAATGGTAAGATCCATCTCCTCACGGATACGCTCCAACTGTCCTTTGTACGTACCTTCCATACCCTTGTTGGTGGCACGTGCTGCCTCTAACATGATCTTCTCTTCGCGTTCCATACGATTCTTTACCTCGGGACGCAGGATCTTGATAACAACTTCTTTTCCCTGCTTCATCTTCGGTCCGTACACGGTACAGAGGAAGGTCTGTCCCACACTGGCTGCACCGAGCGCACGCTTGATATCGATCTTTGTGATCGAACCGTGGCTTCTTTCTATCATGGAATTCAACTGTGCCTCCACAAATTCCTGAGAGATCGGCAAAAGTCTGGACTTCATGTCGCGGATCGCACCCTTTAATTCTTTGGGCACGGCTGCATCCGGAAGTCCCTGCAGCATTTTCTGAAGCAGCGGTCCGGCACCCTTTAAGTACCCGCTTAAGAATACGGCTTCCAGATCCATATTCGGCTCCACTTCGTCTGTCTTTTTATTTACAACAAGCGGCTTTGCCTGACGCATCGCAGATGCAAACATGGCACGCTTATCCATCGTTGACACACCTGCAAAATACGTTCGCATCACATTCTTAAAGAACAGACCCTGACCGGCATTTCCTTTTGCGGAATCCTCCATGATCTTATTGAGTTTCTCTTTTCCTTCTTTTACGGTCAGCATACGGTTTGCGATCTCTTCCTTCTGCACCGCATTCTGTAACGCTTTCATGCGTTTTCTCTGCACCTCGATATAAACCGCCTTAAAGGCTTCTCGCGCGGGTTTTATGTCGGTGTGCGAAAGAATGGCATTCTTATAATCATTAAATGTGGCACGCAACTCATCTCCGCGATTGTCCTTATCCGCAAACATCGGCGCAAACTCTTTCTCGATCGCCTTCATGCGATCGTTCAGCACTCTGTCGTTACCGTCTTTCTGCATCCTCTTGAGCAGTTCTCCGACACCCAGTTCGTTATTGGAAAGAATTTCGGCCTTTCTCGCATAGATAGACGAAAATGCCGTCGCATGTTCTTGATATTCTGCTTTCTCCTGATCTGATAATGTGCTGAAAGTGGGTTCTACGCCTTTCTCTTTCTTAAACGCTGTCTGGATATCGATCATGCCCTGATAATGCTCATGCATTGCGATATACTCACGGAATTCCGTCGTCAAATAAGTATCGAATTCATCGATTACATCATCATCGACCACTGTCTTTCCGTTCTCCTCTTTGAACATACGATCCATATAATCGCCGATCTTGTTCTTGATGATTTCCTGCTGCTCAGGTTCAAAGGCCCGGATCAGATCCCTCGTCCATGCTTCTTTTATCTCACGCACAACGCTGTCCTTGGTGTTCAAAACCACTCCAATGAGCGACTCCGCATCCGCACGAGCGTTCTCCATATCCGGGACAAAGTCTTCTTCTTTTCCCCCATGACTCATAAAATCTTTTTTCTGATTTTTGACCTGATTATCCACGCCGCGCTTTTTGGAAAATATAGAAATCGCGTTGATGATCTCAGTTACATCTTTTCCCGCTTGGAATACGTCCTCGATCAGACCCGCATGTGCAAAATTCTTACACTTTATCAAAGCGTCCATCTCGATTTCATCCTTATCCACGATGGAATCCAGGTAATCCAGAGACTTTTTATACTTCTCGGCTGCTTCTTTATTACCGGCCCCCTTCATTTCCGCGAAGGCACGCGCGGTAAGATCATAACTCGTCCTGTATTTCGTGAAGAGCGCATCTTCATCCATTGCATTCAGCTTGACCACCATTTTCTCAACAGCGTCCAGCGTCGACCGGTTTTTCGCATCCTTCTCATCCAGTTTTTCGAAAACAGGCTCTTTCTTCGGATCTTCTTTCTTATCCTTATCTTTTTCCTTGTTTTCTTCTTTCTTTTCTTCTTTCTTCTCTTCCTTGTTTTCTTCTTTCTTTTCTTCTTTCTTCTCTTCCTTGTTTTCTTCCTTCTTCTCTTCTTTCTTCTCTTCCTTGTTTTCTTCCTTCTTCTCTTCTTTCTTTCCTTCTTCCTTCTTTTCTCCCTCTTTGCCCTTTTCTTTCTTCTTGTCTTTACCATTTACACCGTCAATGGCTTTGATCACCATAGCCTGGATCTGATCGGCTGCCTTGTCAATGGACGCGTTGATGGTTGCCTCGATATCCAAACACTGCGTGTACAACTCGTCATATTGTTCTTTTTCTGCCCGATACTCTTCCTCCGCTTCCCGCTTCTGCGCCTCGGACATATGCGAAGTATCCGCCATAACAGGTTCTTTTGTGAGATTACGGATATGATCGGCTACGTCCGTTACGGACCCTGCCTTAAGCAGCATACGCACCTTAACATCCACTTTATCTTGGATGTATGTGAATGCTTCCTTCACAGATTCGCGGAATTCCTCGGCCTCATCCGTGATCGGCATGGTGTCGAGCGTATCCTCCAATAATTTCGGATCCATCAGATAATAAGCAACGGCTTCGGCATTATCCGAAAGCACACGCATCAGACGCTTTCCGGGATCCATCAGCGTATCATCCTCAATATAGGTGTCTTTCGAGAAAATGAGGTCAGCAAACAGATTGCGCAGTCTGTCCATGCAATCTACTCGTTCTTCCTTTAATGTTTTTTCATTTTCCTCGCGGTTCTTCTTAAAATACTCGCTCTGTAACGTGCCGCGCTGTATCTTCAGCGCATTTAACTGCTCTTCGAGCGCCTGCATTTCGGGACTCTTGGGCTTTAAAAACTCTTTGGCAACATTTCCCACCACTCCGAAGAAATCAAAGAAACCTCCCCCTCCTTGTTCTTCTTTCTTCTCTTCGTTCTCTCCGCCTTTTTCGGCTTCTTCTTTCGCTTTTTGTGCTGCGATCTTGGCCTCGACATCCTTGATCTCTGCTTCGATCGCTTCCGTCTGAATGTCGAACAGTTCCTTTGCCTCACGCTCTTCCTTCCGTTTTCTTGCTTCCGCTTCTTTCTTTGAGACATTCTCCAAGCCGGTAACCTTCGAAGAAGATGCCACTTCCCGGCCCTGTGCGATCGCTTCCTCCCGCTGCTTTCTGAGGATCTCCATTGTCTCCAGACCCTCTTCGTTATTTATCTGCGCGCGTTCGGAATCCATCGAACGCACCATTTTACGCAATTTGAGTACATCCTTGTTACGGATATATGCAGGCTCTTCTTTGTCCCGTTCCTGCACTACTTCCTGCCCGATCGAAATAAGATCCAGCCGCTGCATGTACGAAGTCGGAATGTTCTTAAAATAGTCCTTATCAAATCCCGGCATTTTTTCGCGCATCAGATTCAGGTATTTTTCCCGCATGGCTCCCGTGGACAATTCCGCCATCGAAGCCAGGATCCATGCGCTCTTCTTTGCACGATCTTTCTTTGCAAGCTCATAATCTTGCTTTTGTTCATAATCATTGCGATACACGGGCTTGGTCAAAAAGTACTCCATACCGCTCTCGAGGTTTTTGATACGTGCCTGAATGATCTCCCTCTTCTGCGGATCCCGCTCCAGATGAAGCTGCGATTTGATATTGTTGTACAGTGCCCAGAATTCCGATTTCATCTCCTTGGGCAGATCAAACTCACGGGCCGGAGGCTCTGCGCGCAGGATCTTTGCGCGGATCGAAATCTCCGCTGACTCTCTTTCTTCCGACATCTCCTCCGTCGGATCACTGTATTTTTCCACAAAATCCTTGATCTCTTCCGCATCCATATCGCCGTTTGCCGCATGGGTTGCGAGCGTACGGACCAAAGATGTCGGTATACGGTTAAAGAACACCGTCGGCACCTTACATTTTTTCTCCAGACTGGCCAAAGAAAGGTTTCTTAACTGTATCAGATCTCCCACACTTGTTTTCTTGAGATCCACACCCTCATACGAATTCAAAATCTCTGCGGTATTGTCGGTGCCGTATATCTGCTCGTGGGATACCATATCCATCTCCATCGCGCTGCAGATCGCAAGGGCGCTTGCACCCAGATTGTATTCATGTCCGTCACAACGAAGCGTCAGATTGTTCTGCTCATCCTGCACGAAAAGAAGTCCCGTACCGCGGAAATTGATCTCTTCCGCATTGATCTCGCCATCCTGAAACTTTCGAAGGACATTCTTTATCGCAACAAGCTCCGATGTTTTGAACTTCCGCTTTTTATTCTTCAAAAGATCTACGGTAGTCACTCCCCCGCGAAGCATGGAAACAATATCCGAAAGCTCCGTATTCTCCTGCGGCTCTTCATAAGCGACTTGCACCTGCGGCGCATTCGCATTGTTTTGTACGACCGGGAAGGTTTTGTTATACTTGGCAACGAAAAGCATGTTTTCGAGACTCTTGCCTTCCGCCAGATCCGGTCTTACCCTGCAGATCACCTTTGCGGCACCGAGCAGCTTTGACTCCTCAATGAGGCGTTTCAGATTCAACTCCACCTGTTTCTTGCGATCCATTCCGGTCGTATGGGTAGAGTTTCGCTTCTGCATATAAATACGGCAATGTTTGATCGCCGTTGCATATGCATCCTGCGCTTGTGTTATGTTTTGCAACGTAACCTGCGGGGTGTTTTCAAGAAGCCGTTCCACGGCCAGGATGGCGTTCTTGACATTTTCCATCTTTCCGCTGTCCCCGCCGGTCTTGCGTTTATTCACAAGCAAATGAGCCCGATTGCGGTTTCTTCGCATCTCGAGCTGAAAACGGGTTTCATCCGTGATCTGTATATCATTCTTTTCAAACAGGTTATCAATGAAAGCGATCTCGCTTTCCGTCTTCTGCATGTTCTGCGGATTTTCTGCATCTCGGCGTTCCTGCGCATTCAGTTCGCGGGCATAATGTTCTTCCTGCCCCAGGATCTCTTCCATGCGCGCCTGATCTTCCTCACGCTGTTGTGCAAGGATCTGCTCTCTTTGCACATCCACAAATCCGGCATTTTCACCCATTCCTTCCATATGTCTCAACCCTCTCTTTTATACTCCGGTTTCCCGGTTGAAAACTTGTATATTGGCGTATCTATCATATCAAACGGAGTGTATCACAAGTGCAACACATACAACTCAATATTTTACCATATTCACGGGGATTTCAACACGTTTTACGCAAAAAAAGCGACTGTATCTCTCGATACAGCCGCTCTGCCTATCTTAATTAAACAAACCTTTTTTCTTTTTCCCTTTTCCGCCGGGCGGATCGGTCTTTCCTTCCGCTTCTTTTACCGCGTCCAGACTGCCGCTTGTCGCCGCATCAAACTTCTTCAAAAGGTCTTTTGCTTCGCTTGACAACTTCGTGGGGGTTTCCACGATCAGCGTCACATAGTGATCACCGCGCACGTTTTTATCTCTTAAGCTCGGAACGCCCTTGCCCTTCAAACGGACTCTTGTATCCGTCTGGGTGCCGGCCTTTACGGAATATGCCACACGCCCGTCCACGGTATCGATCAGGACCTCTCCGCCGAGTGCCGCGATCGCAAATGAGATCGGAACGGTGGAGAAAATATTGTAATCCTGTCTCTGGAAGGTCGGATGGCGTTGTACGATCACTTCCACCAAAAGATCTCCTCTGGGGCCGCCGTTTACACCGGGCTCGCCCTTCTCACGGATCCGAATGCTCTGTCCGTCATCGATACCCGCAGGGATCGAAACCTGGATCTTCTTGCGCGATGCAATATACCCCGTTCCGTGACAATCCGGACATTTGTCCTTGATGATCTTTCCGCTTCCGCCGCAATCCGGACAGGTCTGTACGTTTCTGACCGTTCCAAAGAAGGATTGGGACGTATATACCACCTGTCCCTTACCGCCGCACTTCGGACAGGTTTCCTTGCTGCTGCCCGGTCTGGCTCCGCTGCCGTGGCAGGTACCGCACTCATCCTTTAAGGTAAGCTCCAGTTCCTTATCACACCCAAAGCATGCCTCTTCAAAGGTCACACGCACACTGGTACGGATATTGCTCCCCTTCATGGGACCGTTACTCGAACGGCGTCCGCCACCGAACATTCCGCCGAACAGATCTCCGAAAATATCCGAAAAATCCATGCCGCTGAAATCAAATCCGCCGCCGCCCATACCGCCGCTTTCAAAGGCCGCATGTCCGAACTGGTCGTACTGTCTGCGCTTATCCGGGTCGCTTAAAACGGCATAAGCTTCGCTGGCTTCCTTGAATTTCTTCTCCGCCTCGGCATCGCCCGGATTCATATCCGGGTGATACTTTTTCGCAAGCGCACGATATGCTTTTTTCAATGCGGCATCATCCGCATTTTTATCTACGCCGAGAACCTCGTAGTAGTCTCTCTTTGCTTCTGCCATAGGTTACTTTTAAACCTCTCTGTAATCTCCGTCTACCACATCATCGCCACCGTCGGAAGCACCTGCAGCTCCGCCTGTGCTCATATCGGGACCTGCAGCTCCGCCTGTGAACTGGCTCATGTCGGGACCTGCACCGGCCGCGCCGCCTGCTGCTCCGCTCTGCTCATAGAGCTTTGTGAACAAAGCCTGTGCACTGTTCATCAGCTTCTCGTTCTGTGCCTTGATCTCATCGATCTGTGCATCAGTAAGTTCTGTTGCATCCTTGGTCTTTTCAAGGATATCCTTCATGGTCTGAAGCTCTGCTTCCACCGGTGCCTTCTCGGAATCGGAAAGCTTGTCTCCCACTTCCTTCAAAGCCTTCTCGGTCTGGAATACGAAGGAGTCTGCATCGTTACGTGCATCAATACCTTCCTTACGCTTCTTATCCTGTGCCTCAAACTCTGCGGCTTCTTTTACTGCCTTATCGATCTCTTCGTCGGACATGTTGCTGCCGGCCGTGATCGTGATATGCTGTTCTTTGCCCGTGCCCTTATCTACTGCGGATACGTTTACGATACCGTTTGCATCGATATCGAACGTAACCTCGATCTGCGGGATACCGCGGGGTGCGGGAGCGATGCCGTCCAAACGGAACTGGCCTAAGGACTTGTTGTCCTTTGCAAACTGTCTCTCACCCTGTAATACGTTGATATCTACGGCCGTCTGATTGTCAGCGGCAGTAGAGAATACCTGGCTGTGCTTTGTCGGGATCGTGGTGTTACGCTCGATCAACTTGGTAGCTACACCGCCCATAGTCTCGATGGAAAGAGACAGCGGGGTAACATCCAAAAGAAGGATATCGCCGGCACCTGCATCGCCTGCAAGCTTACCACCCTGAACGGAAGCACCGAGAGCTACACACTCATCGGGATTCAAGCTCTTGTTCGGCTCCTTGCCGGTCAGCTGCTTTACCTTCTCCTGTACGGCCGGGATACGTGTGGAACCACCGACCAACAGAACCTTATTGATATCCGCATTGGTAAGACCCGCATCCTTCATTGCGTTCTGAACGGGGATGGCTGTCTTCTCTACCAGATCGGAAGTTAACTCATCGAATTTTGCTCTGGTAAGGTTTGCATCAAAGTGTTTCGGTCCTTCGCTGGTTGCGGTAATGAACGGAAGATTGATGTTTGTGGTGGTAGCGCTGGAAAGCTCTTTCTTTGCCTTCTCTGCAGCTTCCTTCAATCTCTGCATTGCCATCTTATCGCCGGAAAGATCCACGCCTTCGGCATTCTTAAATTCCGCAAGCATCCAGTCGATGATCTTCTGGTCGAAGTCATCACCACCCAAGTGGGTATCACCGTTTGTGGAAAGTACTTCGATGACACCGTCACCGATCTCGATGATGGAAACATCAAAGGTACCGCCTCCAAGGTCGTATACCATGATCTTCTGCTCGCCTTCGTTATCCAAACCGTATGCAAGTGCTGCTGCCGTAGGCTCGTTGATGATACGCTTTACTTCAAGACCTGCGATCTTACCTGCATCCTTGGTTGCCTGACGCTGTGCATCGTTGAAGTATGCGGGAACCGTGATAACGGCCTCCGTAACCTTCTCACCCAGATAGTTCTCTGCATCTGCCTTCAGCTTCTGAAGGATCATCGCGGAGATCTGCTGCGGAGAATACTTCTTGTCATCGATCGTTCTGCCGCGATCGGTACCCATATCACGCTTGATGGAAGCGATGGTCTTATCCGCATTGGTCACGGCCTGACGCTTTGCAGGCTCACCGACAAGTCTCTCACCGGTCTTTGTGAATGCCACGATGGACGGTGTGGTACGCGCGCCTTCCTGGTTCGGGATGACCGCCGGCTTACCGCCTTCCATAACTGCCACGCAGCTGTTTGTAGTTCCTAAGTCAATACCTATAATCTTGCTCATAATTCTTCCTCCTTGGGATTGCTCCTCATATTGTACTGTTCGTTACCTTTTGTTTTGGATGTTCGTCCATGCAGATCTCTGCGATGGATTTGGTCATGCAGTAACCTGCCTTCGTCAGTTTACTACGGAAACCATACTGTGTCTTACCACCGTATCATGGTACGTGTAACCTTTCTGCATTTCGGCTGCGACAAAGCCGGATTCGTATTCTTCGCTCTCCACCTGCATCACTGCGTTGTGAAGGTTCGGATCAAATTCCTTGCCGACCGCCTCGATCGGTTTCACACCCATGTTCTCAAGCTCCGTTAAGAGCTGCTTGTAGATCATGTTCATGCCGTCCGCGAAGGGACTTGCCTTTTCTTCTTCCGACACACTCTCGAGTCCGCGTTCGAAATTGTCGATGACGGGAAGGATCTTTTCGATCACACTCTTGGCTCCGGTCTCAAACATCGCAGCCTTTTCTTTTTCCGTGCGGTTCCTGTAGTTCTCGAATTCGGCGAGCTGGCGCTTCACCTTATCCTCGAGCTCTTCGATCTTTTCATCCTTTTTGTCTTTTTTCTTATTCTTAAAAAGTTTCTTTTCGGACTTGGGTGCCTCTTCGGAATCGGTTTCTTCCGCTTCCTTATCTTCTGCCTTTGCAGCATCCTCTTTCGCTTCTTCGGCCTCTGCCTTACCTTCCGGTTCGCTCTTCGCTGCCTCTTCGGCATCCGGTGTCTTGGCTTCTTCGGTCGTATCCGCGGATTCCACTGCTTCTTTTTCCTTATCCTCCATACGTAACTTCCTTTCTGTTCTCTATATTCAGGTCTTTCGCACTTCTTCGAGCTGACGCATCAGCTTCTTTAACGTGCCAACCACCTTTTCGTAATCCATACGCTTCGGTCCGATGATACCGAGCGTTCCTTTCATGCCGTCGCCAAGTTCGTACGTTGCGGTCACGATACTGCAATCCTTCATCGAACTGTCCTGCATCTCATCGCCGATGTAAACCTGAATACCGGTTCTCTCTTCGTTCGCCAATGTATTCTGAACCAACGTCGTCAACATCTGCTTTTCTTCGAAGGTACTGATGATCTCGCTGGCCTTCTGTCCGTCGGCAAGCTCGGGATACTTGAAGATATTGTTCGCACCCGAGGTGTAGATCTCCAGATCCTCATCTTCCTGAATGCTCTCTGCCACGGCATCGATCACATCTCCGACGATATCGGAATGGATGCCGGCCTGCTGCTTTAAGCTTGCGATCAATCCCAAGTTGATCGACTCGATCGGCAATCCGTTCAAATGTGTATTTAATAAGATGTTTAATTTCAGTAAGGTCTCATCGTCCAACTCCTCCGCCACGCGGATCATGTTGTTCTTGATGATGTTGCCTTCCAAAACCACCACCGCTACCAGCTGGTTTGCATCGACACGGGACAACTGGATGAACTTCAGTTTGCTGCCGCTAACCGACGGAGCCGAGATCATGGAAGCGTAATTGGTATTGACCGCAAGGCTTCTGGCCACCTGCTTTAACATGGCGTCCATCTTCTCTTCCTTTTCGATCAGAAGACCTTTCAGTTCCTCCACTTCCTTGTTCTTCTCATCCATCTGCGTGGTCATCTCGGCCATCATCCGATCGACGTAGAGGCGATATCCCTTATCGGAAGGAATCCGTCCCGCGGAAGTATGGGGCTGTAAGATATAACCCATCTCCACCAGGTCTGCCATCTCGTTTCGGATCGTCGCGGAACTTAAGTTCAAGTCCGTGTACTTGGAAATGGTACGACTGCCGACCGGCTCGCCGGTCTCAAGATAGTTCTTGATCACAGCAGTCAGAATTTTCATTTTTCTGTCATCTAATTCCAAACCGTGCACCCCTTCTCACATTTCCAAACCGTTTTTCTT
Source organism: Lachnospiraceae bacterium (assembly GCA_024690725.1). Lineage (GTDB taxonomy): Bacteria > Bacillota > Clostridia > Lachnospirales > Lachnospiraceae > UBA2882. The sequence goes on along the minus strand of JAILOQ010000120.1, from coordinate 5,038 downwards.
TGTTAGCACTCATTTGATTGGAGTGCTAATATCCTCAGTACATAATGTATCACTCTATTTTTCCCTTGTCAACAAAATCACCCTTGGGAAATTATGAAAACTTTATAAAGTCGAAGGAGCATGCGGCAGAGCGTTTCATACAGCCCAGGCTTATACCCCGACCAAATTAAAAAAACCTGCCACTTCCGTGACAGGTTCTTTCCTATTCTTTGTGCATTTCCCGATAAACGCGCGGGATTAAATTGCAAAGCTTCCGGTGATCTCACCGTTTACTACGTAATATACAGCACTCTCTTCCGGCTTTACATATAACTCAACCGTCTTAAAATCTGCTGCCTTCTTACCAAGGTCATACTTCCAAACATCCTTTGCGATCTTTACCAGATCATCACTGGTATAAGACTTGCCGGAAAACTGAAGATTAACCGTTGCCTTAACATCGACCTTCTTAGCGGTCGGGGCTTTCTTGACTGCGGGCTTTTTTGCGGCCGGTTTCTTTGCTGCCGGCTTCTTAGCTGCCGCTACAGTCTTCTTCTCTTCTGCCATATCGATTCCTCCTTCTTCTACACGATTATAACTGATCATCTCGAAAATGATTTTTACTACCTATAAAATCAGTTTACACTACCTAACTTTTTTCGTCAATAAATTACAACTTTTTCCACATGCTTTTATACGAAGTTAGCACGTGCTAACTCACTGCCGCAAAGTGTTTAACAATGAAGTAGATGAGTACGATCGCACCGAGTACGATACGGTAGTAACCGAAGACTTTAAAGTCATGTTTCTTGATGTAGTTCATGAAGAATCCGATCACGACGAAGGACACCAAAAACGCTACGACCATTCCTGTCAAAAGAACGGCGATCTCGATCCCGGTTAAAGGGAATCCGAATTTTACGACCTTCAACAGACTCGCACCGAACATCACGGGGATCGCAAGGTAGAAGGTATACTCTGCGGCAACCGGTCTTGCGACACCGATGAGGAGCGCACCGATGATGGTGGCACCCGAACGGGACGTGCCGGGAAGCACGGCTGCGATCACCTGGAACAGACCGATGATGAGCGCATCCTTATACGTAAGCTCCTTCATTTTGTTCACACGATATTCTTTGTCCCGGTGGATATTCTCGGCCAGGATGAAAACCACACCGACGAGGATCAGCATGATGGCAACGACGATACCGTTGTGCAGATGCTCCTCCACCCAATCGTCAAACAGAAGTCCCACGACTACGGCCGGCAGACAGCTGACGATGATCTTAAACCAGAGGACGAAAATATTCTTGCGGACAACGAAGCCTTTTTCCTCTGCCTTCTTTCCGAAATAGAACGGAAAGATCTTGTTCCAGAACAGGATAACGACCGCCATGATCGCACCCAACTGGATGACAACGTCAAACATTTCAAAGAATCCTTCGCGGACCTTATCGGAGCTGAAGGAAACAAATTCATTTAAGAGGATCATATGGCCGGTACTGCTGACCGGCAACCACTCCGTGATACCTTCGACGATTCCGAATAAGATTGCTTTGATGATCTCTAACATAATCCTAAATACTCCTTTAACTGTGGCATGACACGACGTGCTTCTTCATACCCTTCTTCATATAAAAGTCGGAGTTTTCTCTGATCCTTTTCGATCCGTCCCACATTGCTCTTTTCCTGCGGACGGATCACAAAGATGTGCCCCTTCTTTTCATGCTCTTCGATAAACTTCACGGTCTTGTTGTACATCACATGACGTCTTGCCATGTCACGCACAAGGCCGGGGTAACGATGATACTTTGCGCGGATCAGACCGACGTTGGAGGAAGGCTTTCTGACGTAGCCCACTTCCTTCGTCATGATGACAACGGTCTTTTTGTTTCCGTCGCGCAAGGACCGGATCACCGGAATGGAATCGGAACACCCACCGTCAAGATACGGCAGTCCGTCCACATAGACGATGTTGGAAACCAGCGGCAACGACGCCGACGCCCGCAGCGCATCCATGTCTCTCCTTAAGTCCTTGATCTTTTTATACTCCGCTTTTCCCGTCAAAAGGTTGGTCACAACCGCATAGACATTTCCGGGATATGCGCGATACGATTCGTAGTCGAACGGATCGAGCCGGTTCGGGATCCTGTCATAGACCATCTCTTTTCCGAACAGATCTCCCGTCGTTACCAGACTGTGCAAACTGCAATAATCCTTATATTCCAGGTAATTGGAAAATACCCTGCAGGCTCTTCCCTTCTGTCCGGCACAGTGGCTGACCAGATTGCACGCGCCCGCACTCACGCCGTAATTGTCGGAAAAGAAGATCCTCTCCTCCGCCAGCACGTCCATAACACCTGCCGTGTACACACCCTTCATTCCGCCGCCCTCTACGACGAGTCCGCCGCGCACAACCTCACTCGGTTTTACGGTGACGCCGGGTTTGTTTTCATATAACCAGTCTCTTTCCGGAAGCGCTGCGATCGCAGCATTTAATTCCGTCTCTGTTTGTTTCATGTTTCCTCACTCTTTTCTTGTCTGATTTTTAAATGTCCCCCACAAGATTCAAACCATCAGATCATATGGTAAGCCTTTGCTAACTTTTCGAGTGCCGCAAGACTTCTCTCCACTTTTTCCGTCTGAATGCAATATGCCATGCGGAAGTATCCTTCCACGCCGAAGGTATCGGAGGGCACAAGGATCAGATCGTATTTCTTTGCTTCTTCACAAAACTCCTTCGCATCCGCGATCGGTGCCTTCGGGAAGATATAGAACGTACCGCCCGGACGGACCACCTCAAAGCCGAGCTCCGTCAGCTTATCGTAAAGAATGTTCATGTTCGTTTCGTATACGGACAGATCCGAGGTCTCATCCAAAAGCTCGCCGACCGCAAGCTGGATCAGCGAAGACGGACAGTTGTGTCCGGTACCTCTCGAGATCTGCACGCACATTTGGATGATAAGTTCCGCATCCGCACAGTTCGGGCAAGCTGCCACATACCCGATACGCTCACCCGGGATCGACAGACTCTTACTGAAGGAATAGCACATCACCGTATTCTCATAGAGTGCGGAAATGCAAGGCGCCTTCTTTCCGTCAAAGACGATCTCGCGATACGGCTCATCGGAAATGATGTAAATGGGATGGCCGTACTGCCCTTCTTTTTCCCGGAGGAGTGCTGCCAGCTTTTTGATGGTCTCCTCGGAGTAGACGATCCCCGAAGGGTTGTTCGGCGTATTGATCAGGATCGCCGCCGTCTTTTCGTTTAAGAGCTTATCAAACTCCTCGAAGTTTATTTGGAAACTCGTCGTATCCGCAGGCACCACCTTTAAGATAGCGCCCGTCTCATTGATGTAGGGCACATACTCCGGAAAGAACGGTGCAAAGGTAATGATCTCTTCCCCGGGGCAGGAAACGGCACGCGCCGCATGGGCGATGGCTCCCGCTGCTCCCGATGTCATAAAGATGTGTTCTCTCTTATAAGGAAGGGAAAACCTCCGGGACAAAGAAGCGGCTACAAGATCCCTCACTTCCGCAAGACCCGGATTGGGGCTGTATCCGTGGAGCTTCACCGGCTCTCTGTTTTTCAGAAAATCGCGGATCACGTCGTTGAAGCGCTCCGGTACCGGAACCGACGGATTTCCCAGACTGTAATCGAATACGTTCTCATATCCGATCTCGGCCCCGCGCTTTTGTGCAAAGCCCGCAAGCTCCCGGATCTGATTTTTCGCATTCAGCATTTCTTTATACTTTGGATTGATCATAATATTCTCCTGTTTTCTTCAATCAATACTGCAGATAACTGTGCAGATCTTCGATGAACATTTCCGTTCTAACCTTAACACCTTCGTTGTTTAAATGTAAATAGGTGTTGTAAAAGTACGACGCATCCATCATGTAATCCTCATAACGGGAAATGAGCGGTGCATCGATCCTCTCATCGATCTCATCGGAAAAGGCCGCGTATTCATCGACGCCGGCCGTCTGCTCCGTGATCGGTGTCGGATAGGCGGTGATAAGAAGCGTTGCGCCCGCTGCCGTCACGGTATCATTCAAGGCATTGATGCGGTCCACGGTCGACTGTCCGATCGCAGGGATATGCACCTCACTAAGATCCGTTCCGGGAACCAGCCCGGGGCGGTCGTAGATATTGTCTCCGTATTCGTTAAACTGTGTGCGGCTGTATTCGTCGCCGCTGTCCATATTGCCGGTACCATCCGCCCAAAGTGTCAGACAGTCCTTCAGATACGTGGGATACGCGCGGATCATATCCGGCCAGTCCTGCTTCCTTACATAGGAATAGAGTTCGAAGTGATCCTCGATCGTGATCCAGGCAAGCTCCTGGTTCTTGATCACATCCTTGTCGTCGAAATTGCTGTAGCTGAGGATCACAATGTCGCCGGGGTGAAGGTTTTGCACCGCCGCCTGCTCATTAAACGGATTCCCTAATCCGCCGTGCATACCCATGTTCACAACGGGCATTCCCATCGCTTCTTCCACCATCGCCGAATCCATGCCGAATACCAGATTGGAATTTCCGACCAGGACGATCTTTGGCTCGTCGATCGACATGAGGCGTGCATGCTTATCCAAAAGCGCCGCCTGATAGTTTAGCGTGTACTGCGGCATCACCGCGCCAAAGCAGAATACGACGAGCAGGACGAGCACCAATATGCACTTTGCAAAAAACAAAACGTTCTTTTTCAAACCTGCCCTCTCCTAAAAACGGAAATAAATAAATTCGGTCTGCGTATAGTCAAGCCCGTACGCACCGTACATCAAGATCAAAAACAACAGTCCCAGATAAACCATCCAGCGGAACCACCACGCCTGCTTTAAGACGAGCGCAAACACGTTGCCGTATTTATTTTTCAGCACATCATATACGATCAAAAGCAGCACGGAAAACAAAAGTGCCGTCCAGACCGCCGTCGTATACCCGAGGCGCGCCGGCATCAGGCCGAAGGCCTTGTTTAACTGAAATGCCGTCAGGGTATGCACCAAAAGATCCTTTGCGTGTCCCATGCCCTCCGCACGGAAAAACAGCCAGGAGAAA
>JAILOQ010000059.1 GCA_024690725.1 Lachnospiraceae bacterium | reverse complement strand
TTTTATTTCCTTTGACAATTCTTGTCAATATATTTTTAATAATTTTTTCCAAACCCGTGCATACGGACCCGGATCATTTCAACAATTCCCAGAAACTGATGGCGGAAGCCGCCGCAACATTCAAAGAGTCCACACCGTGATGCATCGGTATCATGACACGATAATCGCATGCCGCTATCATCTCTTTGGGAAGCCCCGTTCCTTCCGTTCCCAGTATAACGGCCAGCTTTTCATTCGCCCGAATTTCCTCGTTGTCGATCCCCACGGAATCCTCCGTTAAGGCCATCGCCACCGTTTTATACCCATAGGACTGAAGCAGGCGGATAAGGGTTATCCCCTCCGACTCCTCCCTCGTTGCTTTGGTAAACGGGATCTGAAAGACCGTTCCCATGCTGACTCTGGCCGCCCGCCTGGTCAAAGGATCCACACTTGTATGGGAAAGCAATACACCGTCCATTCCGAGTGCGGCTGCGGAGCGGATGATCGCACCGACATTGGTCGGATTTACCACATCGTTCAATACGGTGATCCGCTTTTTGTCCTTACAAAACTCTTCCGTCGAGATCTCGGGTTTTCTGCGTAGCGTCATCCAAAGTCCTCGCACCAGCGCATATCCCGTGAGATTTATGAGAACCTCCCTGCCCGCCGTATAGATGGGGATCTCTTCCATTTTTTCTTTGCCCCATAAGCGTTCGATCGCTTCCAGAACCGGTACGGCTTCTTTTTCCAGGCGCTCATCTTCCACCAGCATGGAAAGCGGCTCATAGCCGGCATCCATCGCCCGCAGGATCACATATGCACTTTCCGCAAGGAAGATTCCTTCCTCCGGTTCATAGTATCTGTATAATTGTACTTCGGAGCTTCGCGCAAACACATCTAACTGCGGCGCATTCACATCCGTGATCTTGATCAAATTCATGTTCTTTTCCCCTGTAGGTGTCTGCATTCTTTTTACCATACTTCCATTTCTTGTGCAATCACTCGCCGAAAATATGGTATGATATCGCTATGGATCATGAAATCAAAAACGAAAACTTCATACCTGTAGTGATCGTGGGACTTCGTACCGACGAAAAAGCAGACGACTTTGAACGCGCCATGGATGAGTTGGAGCGTCTTTGCGATGCCGCCGAGCTTTCCGTTCGCGGCATCGTTACGCAAAATCTCGCGCATCCGGATAACGCCACCTGGATCGGTTCCGGAAAAGCCGAAGAACTGACGTATATCATCAAAGAAGCCGAAGCCGAGCATATCGTCTGCCTGGGAAACCTCTCTCCCGCACAGATGAAGAATCTGCAAAACATCATTCACGTACCGGTATGGGATCGCACAGAGCTCATCCTTGAGATCTTTTCCAAGCGGGCCGGAACCAGAGAAGCCGTCCTTCAGGTGGAGACTGCGTATCTGCAATATATGCTCCCCCGTCTGACCGGTATGTGGCAGCACTTGGGCCGCCAAAGCGGCGGTGGCGGAAGCCGTGCAAATAAGGGTATCGGCGAGAAGCAGATCGAGTTGGACCGTCGTCAGATTTCCCACCGCATCACGGAGTTAAAAAAGGAACTTGCGCAGATCGACCATACCAGAGACGTCCAGAGAAAGGGCCGCTCCAAGGACGGTTATCCGCAGGTTGCGCTTGTCGGTTATACGAATGCCGGAAAATCAACGCTTATGAACCATCTCATCGAGCTTGGCAACCGTGCAGCAGACCACAAATCGGAAAAGAAGGTTTTCGAAAAGGATATGCTCTTTGCCACCTTGGACACGTCGATCCGCAAGATCGATCTTCCCGGTCGAAAGCCGTTTCTTCTATCCGATACGGTCGGCTTCATCGAGAATATCCCGCACGATCTCATCAAGGCCTTCCGCTCTACCTTGGCGGAACTGAAGTATGCGGATGTACTTTTGATCGTCATGGACATCTCCGATCCGGAGAACAAGGTCCACAAAACGATCACCGAAGAAACGCTTAAGGACTTGGATGCCATGGGCATCCCCAGGGTCTACGTCTATAATAAGGCCGATCTGAAGTATACCGATTTTGCAAAGAACAACCGTATCGAGAATGATTTTGTCTTCGTATCCGCCCGTACCGGCGAAGGGATCGATGACCTTCTTGATAAGCTGCGCTCGATTTTTGACGCGGAGCACAAAGAGATCGATGTGATCCTCCCCTATACCGAAGGAAGCCTTTTAAACCGCATACATACCGAGGCGGATATCCTGTTCGAAGAATATAAAGAAGAGGGCGTCCACATTAAAGCGAACTGCCCTCCTGCTCTGTTTCAATATGTATCCACGCATATCCAAGCTGCGGATAGCGAGGCATGAGGCCTTAATTCGCCAGCATGCTGTTGATGTTTTCCCTCGTCATTTCCGTAAAGCCAAAACAGTTCTTGAATTCTTTGCGTAAGCTCTTATGCGTATCCGAAAAAGCCTGTCCTTCTTCATCGGAAATCTTTTTATCCTCTTCGGTCTCCACATTGCTGTAGTACCAGCCGTCCGCGCCATACTCGTTATAACGCTCCGAGAAGGTAAGCTTACCGTCTGCGCCCACATAGATGACCGTCTCCAGATCTTTGTTGCAGTAAATCTTATTTTCACTCGCATCAAAAGCGTCAAACCCCTGATAGGAAGTACCGTCTTCCATATAAATCTCACTGACGATGTAGTCCGCATGCGGATCGCTTCCCGTCACGATCAGTTCCGGTGTTCCGTTACCCGTAAAATCATATAATGCGAAATATGCCGGACCGCCGAGATCGCTGTAATTGGTCGCTGCCATCCCGTCGCTTAAGGGAATCTCATTGTTCAAAATTCCGTTTAACGTATTCTTATATGCCTCTTTCCATGCGGGCAACTGCGTTTCACCTTGCTCCTCTCCGCCTTCTTCCTGTACCCCTGCTCCGTCTCCGGAAGTATTTCCACACGCGGTCAAAGAACATACCATTACCGCCGAGAGCATGATGGCTAAGATCGTTTTTTTCATTGTGTTTTCTCCTCTCCTCTTATGCATCAACATTCTGCTTTATTCTACAATCATCCGCCATAGCTGTCAAAATGGCCGAATTGTCATAAACCGATGTGCCCTGTCATTCGTTTCACCGTTCGATCATCTATGCATAAAAAAATCCTTGATCACGGCATTGACCCGGTCCAAATGTCTTGTATAGCAATGATCGTCCCCATGGATCGTGATGAAGGTGGCGTCCCGATAAAGCGGCGCTAACCGCACGGAATCTTCATATGCAACCGACTCGTCCTCATCTCCGTGAACGATCAAAACCGGTCCTTTGTAGCGCGCAACCTCATCTTCCACATGGATCGTCTGTGCCACACGGATATAATCACCGGAGAGTTCGTTTTCTTCAAACTGCAATGTATCCGGAATATGCTCAGGATCAAACGACACGCCCAAAACCGTACCGTTTCTCGCTCCCTCCGGGATCGTCCAGGCCGGCGATAAGGGCAAAAGAGCTTTCACATCATCCGGACGCATGCCTGCGAGTAACATTACCAAAAGCCCGCCCTGCGAGTGTCCGCACAGATACAGATCCGTAACAAAATCAAGTGTCTTTACGTAGTCCATGACTGCCAATCCACCCGTTATCCACTTATATAACGTATGCTCACGAAACGTGCCGTCGCTTCCGCCATGTCCGTAGCCTTCCACACGAAGAACCGCAACGCCTGCTTCGTTCATGGCAATCTGCGGACCGACGATCTGATCCTCTTCCATATGTCCCGTAAAACCGTGATAATAAATGCATAACGGACACTTATCCACGCCGTTAGGCATGTCTAACTTTGCATGCAAACGAATGCCGTCACAATTCACATAGAACTCTTCCATGATCTGTCCCCTCCAAAATCAATTACCTCAGTCAAATCATTTGTTATGTCAACTTTTTGTATCGTTATGTCAACCAACAGTGTTGTTATGTTAACTAAACGCACTATTATGTTAACTGAATTGATTTCATGACTTCTTGCTTACCAGTTTCACCAATCCCACAATGATCAATATCACATCGACGATCGCCATGACGAACAAAGCCCCGATCGGTAACATCATGGTAAACACGGGCATGGGATGCCCTGTGGCATTCGGATCGGGTGTCCCGCTGAAAAACAGCAGATAATCAAGTCCAAACCCCGCCGCCAAAACAATGACCAGGATCACGATTTCGATCAGAATTGTTTTGATCACCTTCATATGTATCTCCCTCTCCACTCAAACAAGCGATGCACACTACTCATGTGCCGATGAATTCTTCTCCGCAAAATGAAGCCAGAGCATCATATATGCAGCCGGTCCGGTGATCGGCGGCAACACCTTGATCCCATAGGTCTCATAGGCTTTTGTGCTGTCATAGTTTAAGCCTTCTCTCACTCCCGCCACATAGATCGGAACCTCAGCCGCTTTTGCATCTTCCACAAAATCTTTGAATTCCTGTGTCTCCATCGGGAAGGTACCGGAATGATACGTATCCATGACCACCGCATCGTAATACTTTACCTGCTGGTAATTCTGCATTCTCGGCTGCAGTCTCGGAAATTTCATTCCCGGATACGGATGCAGATATAATATACTTGCTTTGCTCAAATCCGGACAGTGCATGACAGCCGGGAGCTTGCACTTTTGCCATAACGTCCTTCTGTGATTGAACGGCGAATTGCTCCTGTCCTTTACGACCGAAGGATCGGGCTCATCATAGCAGTCAAAGGCTGAACGGATCGCACCGGTATAGTTGCCCACACACAATACATCCACCGCAGGAAATACGCTCACACCGTTAAAGTAATTGCCGTCGTTTTCATACGCACAATACACACCCGTATGCTGACGCTCCACGATCAGCTTAACGGCATTGGCGAAATTGATATACCCGTTTGTTCTGCTGTCGCTAAGCGGTCTTCCGCCGCTTACGGTTACGATCGGAACACCGGCATCTCCAAACAATAAGCCAAGCGTGGAAGTAATGAACGGCAAAGAATCCGTTCCGCACATGATTATGATCCCGTCATAGAAACAAGAATTGGAACCCGTATTGGTATTATTCGCTACGACATTTCTGTCCAAGAGCACATTCGGTTTGCTAAGCGCTCGCTCCACCACATCCGACATCTGCTTAATATAATTACCGTCTAAATTTTCACTAAGGATCTCAAACGGAGTCATGGATGAAAACTTGATCTCCGCTAAGTTAGCCTTCTCTAACTGTTCCCTAATATGGCTGTCAAACCAGGCCACCAGCTTCTTGCGCGGTTCTTCTCCTCCCGAAGTAAGATATCCGTCCTTTTCGATCGTGTTGATCGTACCACCTGTAAAGATCAATAAAATGTTACAACTTCTCATACGCTTTCCTCATATTTCTGCTCTACACTATGCTTCCAAAAATAATCAAAAACCGTTTCTCGGTTTACATAATTTCTTCCAGTTTTTCTAAATACTCTTTAAACACCGCAAGTGCCTGATTGACCGGCTCCTTGCTTTCCATATCCACACCGCAGATCCGCAACAGATCGATCGGACTCTTACTGCAACCGCCGCTGAGGAATTCTTTGTAGTCCTCCACCGCACCCGGCTCGTTCGAAAGGATCCGTTTGCTGATCGCGATCGCAGCCGAAAATCCCGTTGCATACTGATACACGTAAAACGGTGTGTAGAAATGCGGGATCCTCGCCCATTCGTAAGAGATCTGCTCATCCATGACCATCTCAGGACCAAAGTATTTTTTATTCAGATCCAGATAGGTGGAACACAGATAATCCGCAGTCAGCTTCTTTCCCGCACTTACCATGTCATGCGCGATCAATTCGAATTCCGCAAACATCGTCTGTCGATAGATCGTTCCTTTGAACTGATCCAGGAAATAATTTATGAGAAACGCCTGCTCCTTCTTATCATCCGTTTGTCCCATCAGATAATGGATCAGCAGCGCCTCATTTACGGTACTTGCCACTTCCGCAACGAAGATCTTGTAATTCGCATCAAAGAAACTCTGATGGGAATTGGAATAATATGTGTGCAGGGCATGTCCCATTTCATGTGCCAGTGTAAACACATGATTGATGGACCCCTGGAAATTCAAAAGCACATACGGATGCACTCCGTAAGAACCCGTGGAATATGCTCCCGAACGCTTTCCGACATTCTCATATACATCGATCCAGCGATGCTCAAATCCCTCTTCCAGGATGATCCGGTACTCATCTCCCAACGGTGCGAGTGCCTTTTTCACGATCTCCTTCGCTTCTTCGAAGGAATACTTTTTCTGAAATCCTTCCACGATCGGCACATACACATCGTACATATGCAGTTCATCGACGTTTAACAAGCGCTTTCTAAGGTTTACATAACTATACATCGTATCCAGATTTTCATGCACCGCATCGATCAGATTGTGATACACGGAAACCGGCACATTCGTATCATCCAGTTTCGCATCCATGGAATGCTTGTAATATCTCTGCTTCGCATAGAAAAAAGCACTCCGCGCATTGGCATCAAACGTTGCCGCAAGGGTATTGATATGTTCCTTGTAGGTCTTGTAAAGACTCTCAAAAGCTGCCTTCCTGACTTCTCTGTGCGGGCTTTCCATATAGGAGATATACCGCTCTGTCGTAAGCGGCAAGGAATCTCCGTTTTCATCCTTGATATCGTCAAAACGCACATCCGCATTGTTATACATGGTATAGATGTTCTTTGCGGCTTGCGCCATTTCATTCGCGGACGCTAACATCATCTCGCCCTTTTCATCCAGGATGTGATCCTTTTGTCTGCGGATATCGTTCAGATAATTTGTATACTTCTTAAGCTCCGGTTCTTCTTCATAATATTTTAGAAGATCTGCATCCGAAATCTCAAGTATCTGCGGCACGATAAAGGACACCGATGCGCTCAGGTTATTCGCCTTGATCTGCGCCTCACCGTTTAACGCCTGATAATGCGGTTCCGTCGTATCCTGATGATAATACTGCATGGCATAACTGTAGTAAGAATCCAGGATCGTCTGTGTCTCTTCCAAAAGCTGCAAGCATTCCAATAGCTTTCTCGCATCATATGTGATCTGTCCGTCAAAGGCTTCCAGTTCTCCCATGGCAAATTCGATGCGCATACCGTCCGCTTCCCATGCGGCCTCCGACACATACAGATCCTCAAGCGCCCAGGTATCCTCCTTCTTTTGATCGCTTCTTCGCATTACTTCCATTCTTCTGCCCTCATTTCACGAAAGATTTGACACTCTCATATTATACCATTTTTTACGATTCCCCGAGATTATATTTTTCCCGGTTTTTCTTTTGTACATCCGCGATCTCATGCAGGAATTCGGGTGCACTCACACGGATCGCACCGTTGCCCAATATGATCATCTGCTCCAGTCCGTCCGATGTTGCCACACGCACATGATTCCTTGCGCCCTTAGAGTTAGCACCGACTAACTTTTTGGATGTCTTTTCAATATAGGCATCCGC